>JBBSKP010000064.1:0-23053 GCA_038256175.1 Mycobacteriales bacterium | reverse complement strand
GACAAACTGTGGATCCATCGAAAACTCTGTTCTGGCCATCCCTGATCATCACAAGAACGAACCGGTCAGTGTCCACGATGTCCTGAGACATCAATTGCACGCGATGTCCTGAACAAACACAGGAGGGCGGGACCTCCTAAAAGACGCACGGGCGCGGAGCGCCCTTTACCGCCTCGCCGTCTCCTGTTGTTACCGTTGCAGGTCCATCGCAAGGGCGCCGGACTACGGCGGCTTTCGGCGGATCAACAGATCGGAAGCGAGAGACCATGGATTCTCGAGCAGCTGAGCACCCGCGTCCCCAGCACTGTCTCTTGCATATCAGCGACACGCACCTGGTCAGCGGTACCGCCGAGCTCTACGGTGCGGTGGACAGCGCGGCGAAGTTGCGGCAGGTGTTTGCCGAACTCGAAGCGTCGAACACCCGGCCGGATGCCCTGATCTTTACCGGCGATCTCGTCGACCGTGGCGAGTCGGCGGCCTACGAGACCCTTCGGTCCATCGTCGAACCCGCTGCGCATTCGCTAGGTGCCCGCGTCGTATGGGCGATGGGCAACCACGATGATCGCGCCAACTTCCGCAAGGTTTTGCTCGACGAGCCTGCCTCGAACGCACCCATCTGCCAGGTGCACGACCTGGACGGGTTGCGGATCATCACGCTCGATTCGACGGTCCCCGGCTATCACCACGGCGAGCTGTCAGCCGATCAACTCGATTGGCTCGCCGCCGAACTCGCGACGCCTGCGCCACACGGCACGCTGCTCGTGCTGCATCACCCGCCGGTCCCGAGCGTTCTGGACCTGGCAGTGCTCGTCGAGCTGCGGGATCAGCCGAGCCTGGCAAAGATCGTGCGCGGCAGCGATATCCGATCGATCCTGTCCGGCCATCTCCACTATTCGACGACGGCAACCTTCGCGGGAATCCCGGTGTCGGTGGCGTCGGCGACTTGTTACACGCAGGATCTCAACGTTCCCGCAGGGGCATTACGAGGTCAGGACGGCGCCCAGGCGTACAACCTGATCCATGTCTACGCCGACACCGTTGTGCACTCCGTCGTACCGATCGGATCCTTCGACACGGTCGGCGAGTACGTCTCCGCGGAAGAGACGGCGCGGCGCCTCGCTGCTGCAGGAATACGGATCGCCCCAGCCGAAGAGCTGTTGAGCCGCAACTAGTTCGGCACTTCCCACGGCGCTGGAATCGGAAAGTAGTTGTCGAGGAACTCGGTGACGGCCTTCACCCTGACGTCGGCTTCGACCTCGGGCTGGCTGCCGTCGTTCAGGCAGAACATGTCCATCGAACGCTTGGCGAGCATCCGGTCCATGTCGCGCAGTCCGGCGTGCGCCGTCGTGTCGACGTACTTCACGCTCGCAGTCGTCTGCGACACCGCACTGCCCGTCAGCAACGCGTAGTAGTGGTAAAGCGAGTTCGTCACCGAGATGTTCGAGCTGGCGCGGAAAGTGCTCGCCGCGGTGGCCGCAAACTCTGCGGGGAACTCGTTCTCCAGCGCGGACATCACGCTCTTTCGGAGCGGTGTAGCGGCGTGCTCGAGGTGACGAGTCGTCAGGCGCCCGAACCGTTCGTGCAGCAGCCTGCGATTCACGCGGGCAGCATTCTCGAACCCGCTGCGATTCTCGTCGTTGCCGCCGAGCCCAATTCGTGTCGACGCCTCGATGAACATCGAGATACCGCCGGGTGAGAAGAACATCTGCGGCTGCACGGGCCGACCGAAGAACATGTCGTCGTTCGAGTACAGGAAATGCTCGGCGAGCCCGGGGATGTGATGCAGTTGCGCTTCGACAGCTTGGGAGTTGTGGGTCGGAAGGACCGTCGGGTCGGTGAAGAATTCCTCGCTCGGGACGAACGTCACGCGTGGGTCGTCGGCAAGCCAGGCAGGCTTGGCGGAGTCCGTCGCGACAAAGATCCGCCGAATCCACGGTGCGTACAAATGGACGGAGCGCAGCGCGTACTTCAGCTCGTCGATCTGCCGGAACCGTGCGTCGTGATCGTCGCCGGCACCGACAACGGCGTTCTGCATCCGCAGTGCACGCTCTGCCTGCCACACCGCATCTGATCCGTCGACCCAGGAAAACACGATGTCGATATCGAAATCGACGTCGGACGCATGATCGACGAACATCGTCTCGATGGTGGGCCACGTCATGCCGAAGCGCTCGACGGTGCCCTGTACGGCCTCGTCGCGTTGCACAGACCGTCGCGTCAGCGAATTCTCGACCGGCAGCACGATCTCGTCCTCACCGAACTCCCAGAGTTCGACCTGAACACCCGTGGACGCCCCGTAGACCAGACCACTCGCGATATGCACTCGCGGTCGGAACAGCCGGAATATGCGCGCACGCGACGTCGCCGACAGCCTGCCGTCGGCAACCAGAACCGCTTTGCCCTTCTCTGCGTCCACGGTTTTCGAGTAGAACGGCTCGTCCGCGCACGCCGCGATGAGCGCTTTCCGCAGCGCCTTACGTTCGGCGAAGTCGATCGCGATGACCGGACGTTCGTCGTTACCGCGGACCAGAAGGTACTTGATTGCCGCATTGTCGAGGACGCCGCGCAGAAAGAGCAGGTCCTCGACCATCGCCTCCTGCGGCGACGTGTGCTCGATCGGCATCGCAAACCGGCCCTGATGACGGACGATCTTCGGTTGTTCGCGCAGTCGTGCAGCCGCGGCGGCGGAAGCGCTGACAACCACGTCGCCCTCCGCCTGTTCCGGCGGGACAAAATAGACATCTGGTGGGGCTGCAGAATGAGAGATGGCGATCCTTCCGATCACAAGAAGACGTGCGTAATTCTAATCCGCCCCAAGCCGGCCGCCTACGACTTGGCGAGGTACTCCAGCCGTTCGCCGTCCAGCGCGGCGCGGACCATGCTTGCGAGCCCAGGATGGTTCTCGAGACCTGGATCTCCTTCGACGACCGAACGCGCGAATTCCTGTGCAGCAGAGATCACTTCGAGGTCATCGAGCAGCGAGAGCAGACGCAACGTGGTGTCCGTCCCGGACTGCGCGGCCCCGAGAATGTCACCCTCGCGCCGCTGTCGCAGATCGAGTACCGCAAGCTCGAATCCGTCGTTCGTCCCTGCGACCGCCTCCAGCCGCGCGAACGACGCACCGACGGGATTTGCCTCGCTGATCAGTATGCACAGACCTTGATGGCCACCACGGCCGATGCGACCACGCAGCTGATGTAGCTGACTGACACCGAAGCGATCGGCATCGACAATCACCATCACCGTCGCGTTCGGAACGTCAACTCCGACTTCGACCACCGTAGTGCATACCAGCACGTCGATATTGCCCGCGGTGAATTCTCGCATCGCGGCATCTTTTTCGTCCGCAGGCAGCCGCCCGTGCAGCAGGCCGACGCGAACCCCACTCAACGGACCGCTTCGCAGCTCGTCGAAGACGTCGAGCACCGAATGTGTCTGCGGTTCCTTCTCCGGGTCGGCCTTGGCGTTGCGCTCGTCCCCGATTCGTGAGCACACCACGTACGCCTGGCGGCCCGCCGCTACTTCTTCGCCGATCCGCGACCACGCGCGCTCCACCCATGCGGGCTTCGATTTCGCCGGAACCACGGTGCTCACGATCGGCGAGCGACCAACGGGAAGCTCACGGAGTGTGGAGGTCTCCAGGTCGCCGAGCGTGGTCATCGCAATCGTGCGCGGAATCGGGGTCGCGGTCATGACGAGGAGGTGCGGGCTCTGTCCACGTTTCGCCTTGGCCCGCAACGCATCCCGTTGCTCGACGCCGAAGCGGTGCTGCTCGTCGATCACGACCATGCCGAGATCGAAGAACTCGACCGAATCCTGGATGAGCGCATGTGTACCGATCACAATTCCGGCCTCGCCGGTCACCGCGGCAAGCAAGGCTGCCCGCTTGGCTGCCGTCGACATCGAACCTGTCAGCAACACGATCTGTGTCGATCGGTCCGCGGCGCCCAATTCTCCGGCCGCACCAAGAGGGCCGAGCAGGGTGCGTAGCGACTGATAGTGCTGCGCCGCAAGAACTTCCGTTGGAGCCAATAGCGCGCATTGCAGCCCAGCATCGATCACCTGCAGCATCGCACGCAGAGCGACGATCGTCTTGCCCGAGCCGACCTCACCTTGCAGCAGCCGACTCATCGGATGCATCCGCGCCAGATCCGCCGAGATTTCCGCCGCGACTTCGTGCTGGCCGGCAGTCAATTCGAACGGCAATTGCTTCTCGAAGTCCGCCGCGATTCCTGTCGCAAGCGGTGGGCACGACGGCGCGTTGCGCGCAGACATGTCGTGGCGTCGTTGAGCCATCACCAGCTGCAACGCCGCGGCCTCATCGAACCGCAAGCGATTTCGCGCGCTCTCGACGTCGTCTTTCGTATCAGGGAAGTGCACCAGGCGCAGCGCCTCGTCCAGGCCGATCAGGCTGTGCTCTTGTCGAATGCTTTCCGGCAGTGGGTCTTCGACCGGATCGAGCTGATCGAGGATCTGCCTGACGCAGGCAACGATGTCCCAGCTCTCGATCTTGGCGGTCGCGGGATAGACCGGCAGCAACGGGCGTTCGAAGATCGACATGTCGACCCCTTTGCCGGGATCCTGTGCACTCCGGGCCATTCCAGCCAGGCTTCCTCCACCATGCACTCGTTCGATGGTCATGATGTCGTCGTCGTCGCGCGGCTCCGGCAAGAGCAGATACGACGGGTGGTTCAGGCTCCACTTGTCGCGAAAGTACTTGACAGTGCCCGAGAACATCGCGCGCCGGCCGATCTTGATGTTGTGCATCACCTTCTTCCCGTTGAAGAAGGTGGCGTCGACTCTTTGTTTGTCCGACGCGAGAACGACTTTCAGCATGAACCCGGGACGCGTCTTCATCTTGACGAGATCCGATTTGATGATGTCGCCGACGATCGTGATGTGCGAACCGTCGGGCGGATCGCTTTCGGTCAGCGGTTGACCTTGCGACGCATAGCGATTCGGGTAATGGCGCAGCAGATCTTCGACAGTCGTGATGGCGAATGCGTCGGCGAGCGGTTCTGCTGCCTTGCGTCCGAGTAGATGATCGAGGCGATCGTTCAGGGTGGCCATTGAATTCCCTTACTCGACGCCGAGTTGTAGAAGATCACCCTTTTGACCGCCTGAGTAGACCATCACCTCGACACCGGGATGATGCTCCGCGATGTGGGTCTCGAGATGATTCACGAGCGTTGCTGGCGCATCAGCACCGACCAGCATCGTCACCAACTCACCGCCCAGACCGAGCACTCGGTCGAGCAGTTTTCTGCCGGCCTCCTCGACGTCGGACTCGATCACGACAACTTCGCGGCCGATCAATCCGAGGCCATCGCCTTTTCCGCACGTGCCGACGAGTGTCAACGCGCGCTCGGCGGCGACCCGCAACGATCCCCACCGCGTTGACGCCGCCACCTCCGACATTGCGAATGCGTCGTCGACCGCGATTCGCAACACGTCGTGCACTGCAAGCGCCGCGAGCCCCTGCACCATTGATGAGCAGGGCAACAACACGACATCGCGGCGCGCGTCACGAGCGGCGACACCGACCGCAACGAGTTCGTGTGCCGCGAGAGCACCGTTGGGGAGCACCAAAACCTCGCGGTTACTCATCTTTCGGATCGCGGCAAGTAGCTGGGTCGCCGTAATCGGTGTGTCGCAGCGCAGCACTGTCGCGCCTTCGCTCTGATACAACTCCGCGGCGCCATCGCCTTCGACGACGGCAAGAATTCCACGATCGGCGAAGCCCGTGTCCGGCTTGTCCTGCGCGCGAGCGGCATTCACCTCGTCGAGGGCGAAGCAGTTGATCCGCAATTGATAGACCTTGCCGGCCGACAGTCCAGCCTCCACCGCCGCACCCGCGTCGCGGCAGTGCACATGAGTCGACCAGCAGCCCGCTCCGTCGTCAACGATGATGACCGAGTCGCCCAGCTCGCCGAGCCGCGCGCGCAGCGTGGCGATTCGACTTTCATCGGAATCGGCGAGGAGGTACATCACTTCGAAGTCCTGCTTGCCCGCGATAGCTGTGCAGTCCGTAGGCGCGTCTGTCGACGTTGTCGCCCCGGCAGGGTGAGCGCGAACGAAATGGCGACGATCGGGCGTGAAACCTGTGATCACCCACACCAACGCGTCGAGCAGCACCACGAGACCGAGCCCGCCGGCATCGACTGCCCCCGCCTCGCGGAGGATCTCGAGCTGTCCGGGGGTGCGTTCCAACGCCTCGACGGCCGCATCGGCAACGCGCACTGCGAGCTGAGCGATCGGGGTGTCGTCGGAGCATTCGTGCGCAGCGGCGGCCGCGCAATCGAGCACCGTGACGATCGTTCCCTCTACCGGGACGCTGACCGCACTACGCACCAGCGATGCGCCGACGTCGAGTGCGGCACGAAATGTCGTCGATGTCAGCGGCCCAGATTGCGACGATTCAGCGAGTCCTCGTATGACCTGAGACAGGATGATTCCGGAGTTGCCGCGAGCTCCCGTTGTCGCGCCGCGGGCCATCGCGACGGCGACTTCGTGCGCACTCGCCTGACTGGACGTGTTCTGTTCGACGGACTCCATCGCCGCGCGCATCGTGAACAGCAGATTGGTGCCTGTGTCGGAATCCGGAATCGGGAAGACGTTCAGATCGTTGATTTCCTCGCAATGACGAACCAGGCCGTCGACGCAGGCGTGGCCCCATCGCTGCAGCGCATCACCATCCAATGCGTCAAGGACCTCGAGCAACTCGTTGTCCTCCCACGCTTTGTCCAAAATCCATTCAGCCGGCTCAGCCAGATTAGCTGTGGACTGTGACAGGCGTCGCGGTACTGGCACCGGTTTGGCGGAACCCGATGGATACGGCTACTCTTGCAGGGTTGCCTTGCGCTGGTCGTTGTGCGTTTGACTGAGCTCGCAGGTCACCAGAAACCTATCCCTATACAAATCAAGGAGTTCGCGACTATGGCTGCCGTCTGCGACGTATGCGCCAAGGGCCCCGGCTTCGGTAAGTCGGTCTCGCACTCGCACCGGCGAACAAACCGTCGCTGGAACCCGAACATTCAGACTGTCCGAGCGCAGGTCGCGCCGGGCAACTCCAAGCGTCTCAACGTGTGCACCTCCTGCCTCAAGGCGGGCAAGGTCGTTCGCGGCTGACGTTCCGACACGTTTCGACTGATGCCCCGATGCTCCGGCGTCGGGGCATAGTTGTCTCTCGTGCCGCAGATTGTCGAGCTCACCCGTGAGCTCTGCCACAGTCTCGCCGTATGTCACATCGCCTGTTGGCGAGAGGCCTATGGCGGTCTCGTTCCCGACCATGTGCTCGACGCATTCGATGTCGACCGTCGCTCCGCGCAATGTGAGCGTGATCTTGCGAACGGGCTCAGTCGTACTTATGTCGCGGTCGAAGGCACCACGGTCGTCGGGTTCGCTAGTGCTGGCGCCACCGAGCTTTATGCCTTGTACCTGCGCAAATCACACTACGGCAGTGGTCTGGCCGACGAGCTGCTGACCATGGCGATCGGCACTGCACAGTGCACCTTGTGGGTTTTCGAAAGCAATGCACGCGCCAGAGCCTTCTACCGCAGGCACGGTTTCGCGCTGGACGAGGGACGCAGAGTGGAACCGTTCAGCGGCGTCGTAGAGGTGCGCATGGTCAAAAACGAGCCCGCTAGGCTGACCTGATGACCTCTACCGAGCAAGCGGAGTACGTACGCATCGAAGACGGCGTCCTCCAGATCACCATCTCCACGCCAGCAAAAGGCACATCTCTCGACTTCGTCGGGGTCAACCAAGGAACCGCCGCGCTGCAATCGCTCGATCCGACGGTCGGCGCTGTGCTGCTCATCGGGTCGGGTCCGAACTTTTGCGCCGGCGGCGATGTCCGTGCGTTTGCATCGGCAGCCGACCGCGGCGCCTTCCTGCGCGACCTCGCGGGCGAGCTGCACGAATTCATCAGAGCCCTCGACGCGACACCCGTTCCGGTTGTCGTCGGCGTGCAGAAGTGGGCCGCCGGCGCTGGGATGAGCTTGGTGTGCGCGGCCGACATCGCAATCGGTGGCCCGTCCACCAAGTTGCGGCCTGCCTATCCAGGTATCGGCTTCACGCCGGACGGCGGAATGTCGTGGACGCTGCCCCGGATCGTGGGCCGCAGTCGTGCCAAAGAGATCTTGCTCACCGATGCTGTCCTCAATGGCGAAGAAGCGCGTCGGCTCGGCATCCTCGGCCGGCTGGTCGCCGACGAGGTGGTCGCCAGTGAGGCAGCCCGCGTGGCGCGCAGCCTCGCGTCGGGTCCCCGCGCAGCCAACGCAGGCATCAAGGCATTACTTTCCGAGTCGCCGCACCGCACATTGTCGGAGCAACTGGACCTCGAAACCGAGTCGATCGCGACCTCGGCCGACAGTCCGACAGGACGCGAAGGCGTCGATTCGTTCGTCGAGAAGCGGCAGCCGGACTTCTCCGCGATCCAGTAGCGGACCGGCCTGCAGACAACGGGCTGTTGCGACTCCGCTCCCGCTCTCTACACGTCACACCGCGGATACTCGGTGTGACGTGTGCAGGATCTCCGCGGAGTGCCGCCAGTCCCGTTGCGTCGAGCAGGACAACGAGCGCTTCACCCGGTAATAATGCTCACTCGATGCCGACTGCGTTCGCCATCACGAAGTCGAAAAGCGCAACGGTGAAGGCGTCGTTGTCGTCTGCGGCGGCCGTGTGCGCGGCACCGGACAATTCGACGAACTGCGCGTGCGGCACGAGGGCAAGGAACTCCTGAACGCCGCTCTCGCTCACGACGTCCGAGAGCTTCCCACGGACCAATAGCACCGGTATTTCGAGCTTGCGCGCGGCGTCTTCGAGCACGCCGATCTGCTCGTCGAAATCTGGGCGCGGGCCGTCGAACATGCCCGGATCCCAATGCCAGTACCAGCGGCCGTCCTCACGGAGCCGGAGATTACGCTCCAGCCCCGCCGTACTGTCCGGCCGCTGGCGGTGCGGCAGGTACGCCGCTACGGCGTCGGCGGCCTCGTCCAACGTATCGAAACCTTCACGATGCGCCTGCAGGAATCCGATGACACGGGATACGCCCGCCATCTCCGGTCGCGGCACGACGTCGACAAGGACGAGGCCTGCAATACGGTCGGTACCGACCATCGTCGTTGCGAGCAAACCGGTGAGCCCGCCCATGCTCGCCCCCACGACCACGGCGGGCGTTTCGAGCTGTTCCAGCACGCGGATTACATCCTGTGCCATGGTGTTTCGGGCGTAATCGTTGTCGGACGCCCATCCGCTTTCGCCATGCCCACGGGCGTCGAGCGCCACCACCCGTGCACCACTTGCGGCGAGCGACGCGCCGGACGATTTCCACGAGTGTCGCGTCTGTCCACCACCGTGCAGCATCAGGACGAGAGGGCCGTCTTCCGGTCCCCAGCTGTCCCCGATCAGCTCGACTCCCCCGACGCCCTCGAAGCGCAACCGCTGCGGGACGGAAAAATCATTCGGACTGCTCATTATCCGAGGATGCCATACACCGTATAATTTGGACAGCCCGGACTAAGGCAGTTGCCAATTCACCGGCTCGGCGCCGATTTCGTCGAGCAGCTCGTTCGCACGGGAGAACGGCCGGGAGCCGAAGAAGCCGCGTGATGCAGACAACGGCGACGGATGCGCTGACTCGATCCATGGGACATCGCCGAGCATCGGCTTCAGCGTGGCCGCGTCGCGTCCCCACAGGATCGCAACCATGGGATCCGGACGATCGACGAGCGCACGAATTGCTTGTTCGGTCACGGCCTCCCAGCCTTTGCCTCGGTGCGACGCTGGTTCTCCTGGTGCGACCGTGAGCACTCTGTTCAGGAGCAGTACTCCCTGCCGCGCCCACGGAGTCAGGTCACCGTTGGTCGGCGCAGGAAACCCGAGATCCTTCGAATACTCCGCATAGATATTGGACAGGCTGCGCGGTAGTGGTCGAACGTCCGGTGCGACGGAGAAGCTCATACCAACCGCATGGCCCGGTGTCGGATACGGATCCTGGCCGACAATCAGCACTCTGACCTCGTCGAACGGCTGCTGGAACGCTCGAAGTACATGTGCGCCCGCCGGCAGGTATCCGCGACCGGCGGCGATTTCCGCCCGCAGAAACTCCCCCATCGCCGTGATCTGATCGGCAACCGGTGCGAGCGCGCGTGCCCAGCCTGCCTCCACAACCTCGGACAGCGGTTTCGCCGGCATCACTGCGACCGACTTACACGATGCGAAGCGTAGGGACGGGTTGGATCGACTCGGAGGCCGAGAGCGGAAGTTGCCACGGTGCTACCTAACCATCTCGACTCAGAAGCTGCGCCATCCCGTATTCCCCTGCCACGGCGCACCGTCCACGGTCACGCCCGCGCCGTCCACGACGTTCCCGATCGCAATCCAGCCCTCGGGAATTTCTGCGTCGCGTGGGAACGTCGCCGCGAGCGCGTGATCCTCGCCACCGGTCAATACCCAGGCCAACGCGTCGGCACCGAGATGCTCTGCCGCAGAACGCAACTCCATATTCACTGGCAGGAGTGCGGCGGCCAACTCGATGCACACGCCAGACGGGTCGGCTATGTGCGTCAGATCGGCGATCAGTCCATCGGAGATGTCTGTCATCGCGGTTGCGCCTGCGACGGCCGCCGCCGGTCCCTGCGCGTATGGGGGCGCGGGCACTCGATGTGCTTGCAGGAGTTCGGGATACCCGGTCGAACCGGCGAGGAGGAGTGCGAGACCAGCAGCCGACCAACCCAATCGGCCGGATACCGCAACGACGTCTCCGGAGCGACTGCCCGACAGCAACACTGGTTCCCGACCGGCCAGGTCACCGAGCGCCGTGATCGAAATCACCAATTGATCGGCCGCAACGAGATCACCGCCGATAATTCCCGCGCCGACCACTTCCGCCTCGAGCCATAGACCATCGGTCAGCGAGTCGGTGACAGTCAGTGGCGTCGCCGGTGGGCAGCCGAGTGCGACGAGATATCCCGTCGGCGTGGCACCCATCGCCGCAATGTCGGCGCCGTTCTGTGCGATCGCCTTGCGCCCAACCTGTTCGGGGGTCGACCAATCCAGCCGAAAGTGCCTGCCCTGCACCAACATATCGGTAGTAGCCACAACCCGACCGTCGCCAGCGCTCACGACGGCGGCATCGTCTCCCGGTCCGACAAGTGTGGAATCCGGCTGCGTCCGGCCGCGTGTTGCCCGGGCGATCACCGCGAATTCCCCGACGTCTGCCACCGTGCGCCCAGTCATACCCATCCTTCCTTCACCAGCCGCTCTGCGCTGCTGGTCACTGCTTCACGGACGGTCGTACATGCGCGACTACGGTACGTTTTAGCAGCGGCCGGTTCGACCGGCACAGGTGCAAGCGAGCCCGAGCCTTCGCGACTCTACCGAGAGCGTGGCGGCGCCGCGGCGGAAGGGACTCACCAGTGGTGGAGGCGTTCATTCTGGTCCAGACCGAGGTAGGCAAGGCCGCCTCGGTCGCTGCGGGCGTTGCACAGATCTCCGGTGTCGATTCTGCGATCGACGTGGTCGGCCCCTACGACGTCATCGTCCGCGCTGCTGCCGAAGATGCGGCCGCACTGGACCGCGTGGTCGACGACGTGCAGCAGATCGAGGGCATCACTCGAACTCTGACCTGCCGTATCGCCACAGACGATGCCAAAGAACCCGTCGTCGGCGAACGCGGAGGCGCGCGCTCGAATGACCTCTGACCTGCCCGACACCCCGCCAGATCCGCACCCAACCGAGCGACGGCATCCCGCTCTGATCGCCGCGGCGGTCGCGCTCCCCGTTGCACTGGTTGTCGGCGTCATCGCAGCCGCGGTTATCGCCGGAAAGATGCCTGCTCGAGAGCCTGTTGCGCTCGGCACTGTCCCCGCTCCCGGCGCGCAAAGCCCCGAATGCGCGGCCCTGCTACAGGCCCTGCCAGGAGATCTCGGCGACTTCGAAAATGCCGAGCTTGCAATGCCGGCACCACCCTCGGTCAAAGCCTGGCAACGGCGCGAGGGCGGAGATCCAGTCGTATTGCGCTGCGGCCTCGACCGGCCACTCGAGTTCAACCGTGCCTCGCCGCTGCAGGTTGTGGACGGCGTCTCGTGGTTCCAGATTTCGGGAACCGATCTCGGCATGGCGTCGAGCACGTGGTTTGCGGTCGACCGCGGTAGCTACGTCGCGCTGACGGTTCCGGACGGCACTGGACCGACGCCTCTGCAGGACGTGTCGGACGCAATTTCGGCGGCCATGCCACCCAAGCCGATCGACCCGGCGGAAGTGCGCTAGCCGCTAGCGCAGGCCTGTCCCCCGCGCCAACGCCGTCTCGACGAGAGTCGACACCAACGTCGGGTAGTCGACGCCCGCTTCCGCCCACATCCGCGGATACATCGAGATCGACGTGAAGCCCGGCATGGTGTTGATCTCGTTGATGACCGGGCCGTCCGGCGTCACGAAGAAGTCGACGCGAGCAAGACCCTGGCAATCCAAGGCCCGAAACGCCTGCACAGCCAACGCTCGGATCTGGTTGCTGACCTCTTTGCCCAGCGTCGCCGGCACGTCGAATTCGCAGACGTCGTCGAGGTATTTGGTGTCGAAGTCGTAGAACGCACCCTCGTCGTGAGACGTGTCGGGCATCCGAATCTCGGCGACCACACTCGCTTCGACGCGACCGTCCGGGAACTCGAGGACTCCGCATTCGACCTCGCGCCCGTCGATGCCGGCCTCGATGATCACCTTCGGATCGTGTCGACGAGCTACGGCGATGGCGGTGTCGATGTCGCTCCAGGAATTCACGCGCGAGATGCCGATCGACGATCCGCCGCGGGCCGGTTTGACGAACACCGGCAGGCCAAGGCTGTCACGTTGATCGGCGGACAGGGTCTCCGTGCCGGGTCGCAGGACCACCTGTACACCGACCGGGAGGCCCTCGGCGGCAAGCAGTTTCTTGGTGAATTCCTTGTCCATACCGGCAGCACTGGCAAGCACACCTGGACCGACGTAGGGCAGCCCGGCAAGTTCGAGGAGTCCCTGGATCGTGCCGTCCTCGCCGTACGCGCCGTGCAGCACGGGAAACACGACGTCGACCGAGGCAAGCACCTGGCCACCATCGCCTTCGCCGACCGCGACGAGGGCCCCGGCACGCGTCGGATCCGCGCTCAGCGCCAACGTTGCGCCCGATCCGTCCACGGTCGGCAGCGTGCGGTCGTGAATCGTGAGCGCCTGCGGATCCGCGGAGCCGAGCACCCAAGTGCCGTTGGGCGTGATCCCGACGGGTACGACCTCGTATTTTTCCGGATCCAGATTGCGCAGCACACTGCCTGCGGAAACGCACGACACAGAGTGCTCATTGCTTCGGCCGCCGAACAGCACAGCCACCTTGATCCGGTTAGTCACGCCTGAGACGGTACCGGTAAACGGCCGGTCACTCCGATTTGGTTCGGCGCCCCAAGAGCTTGCCCATTGCCTCCTGGACCGACATGCCCTCGTGGCATACCCGGTGCACCGCGTCGGTCAGCGGCATCTCGACGTCGTAGCTCGACGACAGCGCTCGCACGGATGTGCACGACTTCACACCCTCGGCAACCTGACCGTGCGCCGCATCCTGCGCGCGTTCCATCGACCCGCCCTCACCGAGGACATGGCCGAACGACCTGTTGCGTGAGAGCGGCGAGGTGCACGTCGCAACCAGATCGCCGACACCGGCCAGTCCTGCCAACGTCGCGGGCTTGGCACCGAGCGCGACACCGAGGCGAATGATCTCCGCGAGACCACGGGTGATGATGCTGGCAATTGTGTTATCCCCCATGCCGATTCCCGACGCCATGCCGCACGCGAGCGCGATGACGTTCTTGCACGCACCGCCGATCTCGCAGCCGATCACATCGGAATTCGTATAGGGCCTGAAATAACCAGTGGCACAGGCCTTCTGCAGTTCGATCGCGCGCGCGGAATCACTACATGCGATCACCGTTGCCGCCGGCTGGCGGGCAGCGATCTCGCGCGCCAGATTCGGACCCGACAGCACGGCGACCCGAGCCGAGTCCGCTCCCGTGACTTGCCCGATCACTTGACTCATGCGCAGCAGCGTGCCGCTCTCGATTCCTTTGGCGAGGCTGAGCAACGTCGCGTCCGATCCGATCGAGTCGGTCCAGCCTGCGAGATTTTCGCGGAGCGACTGCGATGGCACCGCCAGTACAACGATGTCGGCGTCGGCAAGCGCGATCCGGTGGTCGGTGGTGGCGTCGACGCTCTTGGGCAAGAAGATGCCACGCAGGTAGTACGGATTCTCGTGCTCTTTGGTTATCGCATCCGCCACATCGGTTCGCCGCGCCCACATCGTGACGTCGGTGCCGGCGTCGGCCAGCACTTTTGCAAAAGCGGTTCCCCAAGACCCCGCGCCCAACACCGCTGCCTTGGTCATCCTGCGCGCTCCTTAACCCCGTCGATCCTGGCGATGTCCAACACTATCGTCTGGTCTGTGGTCGGCGGCCGGAGTCCCATTTCGCGCGAGCTGGCAGGATTGACGGGTATGAGCACCATGCCGCCGCGCCGCATTCCGGTCATTGCGGATATGCATGCGCTCATTGCGGTCAAAGACCTAGCTCGGGCCAAGAGCCGGCTGGCCGCACATTTCGCCCCCCACGACCGCGAACGCCTCGTGCTTGCGATGCTCCGCGACACACTCGCGGCGACTCGCGACGTCCCGCAGATTGCGAGCGTCACGGTGGTGACGCCGGACGCGTCGGTGTCGGAAACTGCCGTGGACTGCGGCGCAGCCGTATATCCCGAGCCCCCACTCGATTCCGCCGGCGGGCACCGCATCGAACAACTCAACGAGGCGTTGCGTGCGGCGGCGGCCCACCTGCGAGCTACCAAGGGTGCGGTGGACATCGTCGTGCTGCAAGCAGACCTCCCATCGTTGCTGCCTGCCGAACTCGCGGAAGTGATCGAAGCCGCGCCGATCGGACGCCGATCGATCGTGGTCGACCATCGTGGGATCGGCACGTGCGCATTGCTCCTGCGCGATCCGAATGCCGCGTTGGACCCGTTGTTCGGCAAGTCCTCCGCCCGTCGGCATACGGCAGCGGGCGCGCTCGCGCTCCCCGGCCGGTGGCCCGGACTCCGACTCGATGTGGACACGGTCGAGGATCTTGCACTTGCCCAACAGCTCGGATTGGGCCCAGCGACGGCGAAGTTGGTGACCGAAATCGACTGGGCGCCCGAGGTCCGCGAGCAAAGTGCACCATGAATCGGGCATACAAGCTGTTCCACTCTTGTGGTTGTGAGGGATGATCGGGTAGTGAGCAACCGCGAAACCATAGGCCAGCAGACCGAAAACGGCGCTCCGGCGACCAACAAGGGATCGGGAGCAGACGGGGAACTGGTCAAAGTGAACGGCGGACCGGTCATTCCGACCGCCCCACCGGCCGCGACTCCATTCCTCGAGGATGTCCTTGTCGCCGGACTTCCCGATGACCGCTACCTCAACCGCGAACTGAGTTGGCTCGACTTCAATTCCCGTGTCCTCGCACTCGCCGAGGACGCATCACTGCCACTGCTCGAGCGCGCAAAATTCCTCGCGATCTTCTCCTCGAATCTCGATGAGTTCTTCATGGTCCGCGTCGCCGGCCTCAAGCGCCGCGACGAAACAGGCCTTTCGGTTCGCTCCGCTGACGGCCTCTCGCCGCGCGAGCAATTGTCTCTCATCGCCAGCCGCACGCAGGAAATCGCCGACAAGCACGCCCGGGTCTTTCTCGAGTCGATATTGCCCGCTCTGACCGAAGAGGGCATCGCGATCATTCGCTGGTCAGACCTGAACTCCGATGAGCGCCAGCGTTTGTCTGCGTACTTCCACGAGCAAGTCTTCCCCGTACTCACACCGCTCGCCGTCGACCCAGCGCACCCGTTCCCCTACATCAGCGGGCTGAGCCTCAACCTCGCGATCACCGTGAAGGACTCCTCGACCTGTGGAGAGCACTTCGCCAGGGTCAAGGTGCCGGACAACGTCGAGCGCTTCGTGCGGGTACGTCGCGGCGACACCGCCCAGTCGATCGCGGCGTTCCTGCCCATGGAAGAGCTGATTTCGGCGCACCTGCAAGTGCTGTTTCCGGGCATGGAAGTTGTTGAGTGCCACGCCTTTCGGATCACGCGCAATGCGGACTTCGAGGTCGAGGAGGACCGCGACGAGGATCTGCTGCAGGCCCTCGAACGCGAACTCGCCCGGCGCCGGTTCGGTTCACCGGTGCGCCTCGAGGTCGCCGACGACATGACCGAGCACATGCTCGACCTGCTCCTGCGCGAGCTCGATGTCGACCCCGGCGACGTGATCCAAGTTTCTGGGCTGCTTGACCTTTCGTGCCTGTGGCAGGTGTACGGCGTCGATCGGGCCAACCTGAAAGACAAGCCGTTCGTGCCTGCGACCCACCCTGCGTTCGGGGAGCGCGAGACGCCGAAGAGTGTGTTCGCAACGCTGCGTGAGGGCGATGTGCTGGTGCACCATCCCTACGATTCGTTCTCGACGAGCGTGCAGCGGTTCATCGAACAGGCTGCCGCCGATCCGCAGGTGCTCGCGATCAAACAAACTCTCTACCGCACCTCCGGTGACTCCCCGATCGTCAACGCGCTCATCGACGCGGCTGAGGCGGGCAAACAGGTCGTCGCGCTCGTCGAGATCAAGGCTCGCTTCGACGAACAGGCAAACATCAAGTGGGCCAGGGCACTCGAACAAGCGGGCGTGCACGTCGTCTACGGCTTGGTCGGGCTCAAGACCCACTGCAAGACCTGCCTGGTAGTCCGCCGCGAAGGATCGACGATCCGGCGCTATTGCCACATCGGCACCGGAAACTACAACCCGAAAACCGCACGCCTCTACGAGGATGTCGGCTTGTTCAGCGCGGCTCCAGAAATCGGCGCGGATCTCACCGATCTGTTCAATTCGCTGACCGGGTACTCGCGAAAAGAGCACTACCGCAATCTGCTGGTCGCCCCGTACGGCGTCCGGCGGGGAATCATCGAGCGCATCTACGCCGAGATCGAGCACAAGGAGGCCGGCCGGGACGCACGGATCCGGTTGAAGGCCAACGCTCTGGTCGACGAGCAAGTAATCGATGCGCTCTATCGCGCTTCCCAAGCGGGCGTACAGGTTCAGGTGGTTGTCCGCGGAATCTGCGCCTTGAAGCCTGGCGTGCCGGGGCTGAGCGAGAACATCGAGGTCCGTTCGATCCTCGGCCGATTCCTCGAGCATTCCCGCGTGCTCGAGTTCCAGGGTGCCAACGAGTTCTGGATCGGTAGCGCGGACATGATGCACCGCAACTTGGATCGGCGCGTCGAAGTCATGGCACAGGTGAAGGATCCGCGCTTGTCGAGCCAACTCGGCGACGTCTTCGATTCGGCACTGGATCCAACCACGCGCTGCTGGGTGCTGCAATCCGACGGCGGCTGGGTCGCGTCCCCGGCCCGCGGTGAGCAAGTTCGTGAGCACCAGGAAGAACTGATGCGGCACAGGCGATCCAGCGCATCCTAAGGAGCGGTCCGAACTAATGTCCGGCCAAGCCCGGGGAGGAATCCTGTGAGCTCGACCATCGACAGTCCGGTCAAAGCGAACATCTTTGCCGCAGGCGCTGTCCTGTGGCGCAAGTCCGCGACCGTACCTGGCGACGTAGAAATAGCGGTCATTCATCGTCCTAGATACGACGATTGGTCGTTCCCCAAAGGAAAGATAGAGCCGGGCGAAACGCCGATCCGTGCTGCCGTGCGAGAGGTAGCGGAAGAAACCGGCGTCAATTGCCGTCTCGGTCGCCGGCTCGGCCGGATCACGTATCCGGTACCGGGACACCGGAAACTCAAGCGAGTCGATTACTGGGCGGCCGAGGCGATCGACGGCGAGTTCACTCCTAATCGGGAGGTCGACGCCGTTCGCTGGCTCCCGATTTCGGAGGTACTCGACGCGGTCTCCTATCCGATGGACCAGCGGGTGCTGCGAACATTTCGTCGGCTTCCGGCGGACACAGCGACGGTTCTCGTTGTGCGCCATGCCAGAGCTGGTCGTAGCGAGAGATACCACGGCGACGACCGCATGCGCCCGCTCGACAAGCTGGGTCGCGTGCAAGCGCAGGCCCTCGCACCGCAATTGCTCGCGTTCGGTGCGACGCATATCCATTCCGCCGATCGGGTTCGGTGCACGCAAACGGTCGATCCGCTTGCCGAGATCCTCGACGTCGACATCCGGCTCGAGCCGGAGCTTTCAGAGGAGGGCTATGCCGACGATCGTGAGGCAGGCAGGCAAAGGGCCCGAAAGATTGCGGCTAAGAATGGCGTTCGCGTCATTTGCAGTCAGGGCAAGGTGATCCCCGATCTCGTCAAAACGTGGGCCGAGCGCGACGGCTTCACCCTGCCGCCCGCGCGCAACCGTAAGGGCAGCACGTGGGTACTGTCGTTGGCCGACGGTCGAGTAGTCGCGGCCGACCATATCGACAGTGCGCTACCCATAGACCATGCGTAGCAACGCGAACAACTAACCACGCACATGACGAGGCGCCCACCGACATTGTCGGTGGGCGCCTCGTCAGTTTGCTTGTGTTAGCGAACTACTTCTTGGCGGCGCGCTTGGCCGGAGCCTTCTTCGCCGGAGTTGCCTTGGTAGCAGCCTTCTTTGCCGGTGCCTTGGCGGCGGTCTTGGCCGGAGCCTTGGTAGCGGCCTTCTTGGCCGGAGCCTTGGCAACAACCTTCTTGGCGGGCGCCTTAGCGGGTGCCTTGGTAGCGGCCTTCTTGGCCGGAGCCTTGGCAACAACCTTCTTGGCGGGCGCCTTAGCCGGAGCCTTGGTAGCGGCCTTCTTGGCCGGAGCCTTAGCGGGTGCCTTGGCCGGAGCCTTGGTAGCGGCCTTCTTGGCCGGAGCCTTGGCTGCCGTCTTCTTTGCGGCACCGCGGGCCGGAGCAACCGCGGCTGCGCCACGCTTGACTGCGGGGCCGCTGGAGGGCAGCTTCTGCTTTCCTGCGATCACTGCCTTGAACTGAGCACCTGGACGGAACGCGGGAACCGAAGTCGGCTTTACCTTTACGGTCTCGCCGGTACGCGGATTGCGGGCGACACGAGCTGCGCGCTTGCGCTGTTCGAAGACACCGAAACCGGTGATCGTGACGCTCTGACCCTTCTGCACAGCGCGAACGATTATGTCGACAACGTTCTCGACTGCCTCGGTTGCTGTTCTCCGATCAGCGCCAAGCTTCTCGGTCAGAACATCGATGAGCTCCGCCTTGTTCATTGAAATTCCTCCGCAAACTAATGGCCCATCGTCGGACCGACTAGTAACACGGTAAACCGTAAAAGCACAAAAAGTCCATGTGCCACGCGATTTTTCATGACTTTCGAAGAATTGCGCGGTGCTCGTGACCGCCCAAACTAGCGGGCAGCCACACTCATTCGGCGGGCGAAACGTGCGCCGGAAGTGTCGCCGGTTTCCATGACGGCCTTGCCTTTTCGAACTCGGAAATGGCGTCTACCTGCCGAAATGTCAATCCGATGTCGTCGAGCCCTTCCAACAAACGCCACCGCGTGTAGTCGTCAATATCAAAGCGCACCACCGTTGTTCCGGCCGTGACGGTTCTCTCACGAAGGTCCACAATCAATTCCAGCCCGGGCTGCTCTTCGAGTAGTTTCCAAAGCAATTCGACGTCCGGCTGAGCGACGAGCGCCGCCAACAGACCCGCTTTGCCGGAGTTCCCGCGGAAGATATCGCCGAACCTCGAGGCGATGACAACCCGAAATCCGAAGTCCGAGAGGGCCCAAACGGCATGCTCCCGAGACGATCCGGTGCCGAAGTCCGGACCCGCGACGAGAACGCTGCCCTTGTCGTACGGCGGAATGTTGAGGATGAAGTCTGGATCGTTTCGCCAAGCGGCGAACAGCCCGTCCTCGAAACCCGTACGCGTCACGCGCTTTAGGTAGACGGCGGGGATGATCTGGTCGGTGTCGACGTTCGATCGGCGAAGTGGGACACCAATTCCTTTGTGCAAGGTAAAGGATTCCATTGGGCTACTCCTGCTTTTCTTATGCTGAAACGGCTATGAGGCGAAAGGATTTTCAGTCGAGATCGGCCGGCGAGGACAAGGTTCCACGTACGGCGGTTGCGGCGGCAACGAGCGGCGAGACGAGATGGGTCCGACCGCCTTTACCTTGGCGCCCCTCGAAATTGCGGTTCGACGTCGACGCCGAGCGTTCGCCGGGCGCCAACTGATCGGGGTTCATGCCAAGGCACATCGAGCAACCGGCTTGTCTCCACTCAGCTCCGGCGGCCGTGAATATCGCTCCGAGGCCTTCCTTCTCGGCCTGCGCTCGCACCCGCATCGATCCGGGCACCACGAGCATCCGGACACCGTCGGCAACCGTGCGGCCCTCCAGAACCTCCGCTACCGCACGGAGGTCCTCGATCCGACCATTGGTGCACGAACCGACGAAAACGGTGTCGATGGGAACCTGGCGCAGCGGCGTTCCAGGCTGGAGATCCATGTACCGCAGCGCCTTTTCGGCCGACTGCCGCTCACTTTCGTCGACGATATCGGCGGGATCGGGAACCGATTCTCCCAGTGGCGCACCCTGTCCGGGGTTGGTGCCCCATGTGACAAACGGCGTCAGAGCATTCGCGTCGATGTGTACTTCATGATCGAAAACGGCATCGTCGTCAGTCTTCAATTGTTCCCAGGCGGCCACTGCGGCATCCCATTCCGCGCCCTTGGGGGCATGCGGACGGCCGCGCAGAAATTCGTAAGTCGTCTCGTCGGGCGCGATCATTCCGGCGCGGGCACCGGCTTCGATCGACATGTTGCAGATCGTCATCCGAGCTTCCATCGACAATTTGCGGATGGCTGCGCCGCGATATTCGAGGACATAACCCTGACCGCCGCCCGTGCCGATCTTCGCGATCACAGCGAGAATGAGGTCCTTACTCGTCACGCCCGGCTGTAATTCACCGTCGACGGTGATCGCCATTGTCTTGAACGGACGCAGCGATAGCGTCTGCGTCGCCAATACGTGCTCGACCTCGCTCGTGCCGATTCCCATTGCCAGGGCACCGAATGCACCGTGAGTCGACGTGTGGCTATCGCCACACACGACGGTGGTTCCGGGTTGGGTCAAACCGAGCTGCGGACCGATGATGTGCACAATGCCCTGATCGAGATCACCCATCGGGTGCAACCGAATACCGAACTCTTCGCAATTTCGACGCAGCGTTTCGACCTGTGTGCGCGAAATGGGATCCGCAATCGGCTTGTCGATGTCGATTGTCGGAACGTTGTGGTCCTCGGTCGCAATCGTCAGGTCCGGCCGGCGCACTTGTCTACCTGCGAGCCGAAGCCCGTCGAATGCCTGCGGACTCGTCACCTCATGGACCAGATGTAGATCTATATAGATGAGGTCGGGTGAACGCGTATCGCCGTCTGCACCCTCTCCCCGTGCGACGACGTGTTCTTCCCAAACCTTTTCCGCCAGTGTGCGGGACTCGCCGGTCATCTTCTTCACCTCGTGTACTGCGCTCGCGCTCGACCGATTGATTCGATACCATCCCATTATGCGAGACGTTAGTATCGTTGTATGAGACAGCATAGCGGCATCGGAGTTCTCGACAAAGCCGTATCCGTGTTGCATGCCGTAGCCGAGCAACCTCGCAGCCTCGGCGACCTGTGCGACACAACCGGGCTACCCAGAGCGACAGCGCACCGACTCGCAGTCGGACTCGAAGTACACCGACTGCTCACTCGAGACGCCGAGGGTTTGTGGCGCCCGGGCCCGGCGCTGTCCGAACTCGCCGCGAGCGCGAACGACACGCTTGTCGACGCAGCCGCAACCGTTCTCCCGCGGCTCCGCGAAATCACAGGGGAAAGCGTGCAGTTGTACCGCCGCGAGGGAACTGTGCGCGTCTGCGTCGCATCGATGGAGCCTCCGACGGGCTTGCGCGACACCGTTCTCGTCGGTGCACGCCTGCCCATGACCGCCGGCTCGGGCGCGAAAGTCCTACTCGCATGGGCCGATGCGGCGACCCAGCGAACAATCCTGGCCGACTCCGGGCTGAGTGAAAGGTCTCTGCTCGAGATCCGCCGCCGTGGATGGGCGCAGAGCGCAGGCGAACGGGAGTCCGGCGTTGCCAGCGTGTCTGCTCCAGTCCGCGACGCCAACGGCAATGTCGTCGCGGCAATTTCGGTTTCCGGACCCATCGATCGCATGGGTAGGCGACCCGGCGCGCGATGGGCTGCAGACCTGCTGGCAGCTGCTGACGCGCTGCACAAGCGACTGTAGGGTCGGGCCACACCGGTATTGACCGAGAGGAGCCGACGTGGGCGTCAATCAACGGGGACAGATCGCGATGTCCGAAGGGGAAGTCGCTACCTTCCTCGAGCAAAGCAGGGTTGTCACGATGGCGACCAACGGCCCGAACGGCCTGCCGCACCTCATCGCCATGTGGTACGGCCTGCTCGATGGTGAGATCTGGTTCGAGACAAAGGCCAAATCACAGAAGGTCACCAACTTGCGCCGCGACGACCGGATCACCTGCATGGTCGAGTCCGGCCACACGTACGACACGCTCCGCGGCGTATCCATCGAAGGCCGCGCGGAAATCATCGATGACTACGACACGTTGTTCGAGGTCGGCAAGAGCGTCTGGGAGCGCTACACCGGCCCGTACACCGAAGAGCTTCGCCCGATGGTCGAGGCGATGCTCAGCAAGCGTGTTGCTGTGCGCGTCCGCGCCGATCGCGTGCGGTCGTGGGATCATCGCAAACTGGGACTACCCGAACTACCACTCGGCGGATCAACCGCCGCGTACTTGCAGTAGCCGAAAACGGCGTGACGGAACCTCGTCATCGCGCTACGTTCGAACCACGATCACGACGGAAGGGTACGAACATGACGGAATCCGACAACGACGACGTGAAGAAGAAATTCCGCGAGGCCCTGGAGCGGAAGAACCACAAGAACACACAGGCCACCGACCACAGAGACGGACGGTCGAAGGTCAACGGAGTGCACAGCTCCGCCGATCACAAGCGGGACTTCCGCCGCAAGAGCGGCTAG
>JBBSKP010000063.1:0-23129 GCA_038256175.1 Mycobacteriales bacterium | reverse complement strand
CAATTCCGGGAATCGGCGCCAAGAAGCTGGAGCGATTCGGCGAGGATGTCCTTGCGGTTGTCCGCGGCGAACATCCCGTCGCGCCAACCGAATTGCCACAATGACGCCCGTGTCGTACGAGTAAGTCACAAAACTGCAGGTCAAAAATAGGTTGTGCAATCTGGCGGCCATTGCTTAATCTGGTTACCGCACCGGGATTTACCTCTCGCGCGCGCTCATGTCGGATCGATTACGGAATGGAGGTGGATAGCGATGAAGATCTTCGAAACCAGCGTGACGAACACCGCTGGAATCACGCTGGCAACGCCCACCTCCCAGGGAATCAGTCTGTGCACCCTCGCAGCCCCCGCACTCCGGGTGGATTGGCGTCCGGCCGCAATGCATGGTGCCGCAGCAGCAGCTGCAGAACCGGCAGTCGCATTGCGCGCATTCCGAGTTCGCAACGCACCCCGCGCATCCGTGATCAGGAGCAAACACCGAAGTAGATTTCGGTAGGAACTCCAGCGCAACATTCTTGGCCACGGATCGCACAACGCGAATCGTGGCCATTTTCTTGAGCTAGATCAGCTCCAGGCTTCGGCACCGGTTCGCTTTCACCGCCACATTCGGCGAGAACGAACGCATATACCGAGAACCCGTCGCACGAGAGCTAAGGAGACCGACGTGTCTACCGCGACCAGCTGGACGACATGCCGAATTCAAACCGAAAGTCGGATCGCCACAAGCGATTACGCCGCACTCGGAACGAATGAAGCAACTGTCACCTCGCCGCGCCTGCAGGAGCTGCCGTGCCGGAAGGACGATCCAGATCTCTGGTTCGCCGAGAACCCGACGCAGCTCGAGCAAGCCAAGACGCTGTGCGCCAGCTGCCCGATCCAAAAGCGTTGCCTCAGTGCCGCGCTCGACCGGGCAGAGCCATGGGGCGTGTGGGGTGGCGAGATCTTCGAACAGGGTGTCGTCATCGCCCGCAAGCGTCCACGTGGCCGCCCCCGTAAGGATGCGGCCTAACCGCCGATACGCGTCTCCCGACCCTGCCCGGGTCGGGAGACGCGCATCAGTCGGTGAAGCCCGGCAGCCATTCGGACAGGATCTTCATGTACGGCGCCTCGGCGTCGAGCTGTGCCGCGATGCCGACGCCGCCCATGAGGACTCGGAAGATCATCAGATACTCGGCCGGCAGGTTCAGCGACCGAGCTGTCTTGAACTGGGAGCTGTTGAAGTCCGCAGCTGAACCCGCGACCTTCTGCAGCCAGGTCCGGGTGAAGTGGAAGGACTCGCTCTTGATCGGGTCCGTGAACGGACGCAAGTATTCGCGGATCTCACCGTCGGTCACCGTCCGACCGGGAATGACGAAGTTGTTGTCGTGCAGCAGGGTTGTCAGCTCGTCGAACTGCTCCGCCGCGGCAAGGCGGACCATCTGGCCGAGCGCAAGCGGCAGACCTTTGGGCAGGGGTGCGCAGGCGCCGAAGTCGATGACGCCCACGCGGCCGTCGTCGAGCAGCATGAAGTTTCCTGGATGTGGGTCGCAGTGCAGCAAACCTGTCCGTCTAGGAGATGAGAAGGCGAACAACGCGAACAGATAGCCCGCCCGGTTCCGCTCCTCGACCGTTCCGCGCGTGATGATCGCGGACAGTGGAGTCGCGGTCATCCATTCGGTGACAACAACTTTCGGTGCGCTTGCGACAACCTTCGGGATCGAGAAATTAGGGTCGCCGTCGAATTCCTTCGCGAAGGCACGCTGATTGCTCGCTTCGATCCGGTAGTCGAGTTCTTCTTCCATCCGCGCATTGAGCTCGGCAAGCACCGGCTTCACATCGGTGCCGGGCATGATGGAGGAGAGCACGTTCGCGAACCGTGACAGTGTCTTCAAGTCTGCTCGCAGCGCCACATCGGCGCCTGGATACTGCACCTTCACGGCGACGTCGCGGCCGTCCGACCATACTGCCCTGTGCACCTGGCCGATGCTGGCCGATGCGGTCGGGGTGTCATCGAACGAGGAGAAGCGCTCTCGCCACTTGGTCCCCAGCTGTTGGTCCAGGACGCGGTGGACCTGGTTCGCGGGCAGCGGCGGCGCCTCCGCTTGGAGTTTCGTGAGTGCCTCGCGATACGGCTCTGCGTATTCGTCGGGGATCGCGGCCTCCATGACGCTCAGGGCCTGCCCGAACTTCATTGCACCACCCTTGAGTTCACCCAGCACCGTGAACAACTGCTCGGCGGCTTTCTTGCTCAGGTTCGCGTCGATTTCGCCACGGTCACCACCGGCGAGCTTGCGCCCGTAGCCGACTGCGGCTCGGCCGGCGATCCCAAGCGGAATGCGTGCGAGCTTGGCTGTACGTGCGGAACTGCGCTGCGGTATGTCGGACACCCGTCCATCATGACTTACGTTTACCGCGATCGGCCACAAGGGAGGACGTTTGCCAGCAACCGCACAGCGGGTGCGTGGCCCAGCGACGGACCTCGAACCGATGCCGTTCGAGGTCGAGTTCCAGTGTGCAGTCCAGACTCGCGGGCGGTTCGTGCGGCGGACCGGCGATGATTGCTTCGAGTTGTCCGAGCGCAACCGCGGCGGTTGCCATGACGGTCGCGGGGCTCGCATTGCCGACGCGACCGAGCATCTGTGCCGAGAGATGTGGCCATTCGTCGTCATTTGCACACCGCGTGAGGTCTGCGCAGCGCAGGCAGCTGGTTTGCCCGGGAACGACGAGCGGCCCGACGACGCCTTTGCCGTCGCGAATGCGTACCTGCAAGTGGGGGATACGGGCCGCGACCAGATCGGTCACAAGTCGTGGATCCGCTACTAGGTCGTCGGCGAGCACGACGAAGTCGACGCGCCACTTCGTGATGTCGTCGGTACCGACCGACCCGGACCGGCTCGGTCGAATCCCAGTCCTGGCCAGGCACGCGTAGATGCTGTCGGAGAGAGGCCCGCGACCGTGCACGCGCACCGATAATTGCCGCGGTTCGCGGTCCTGTGCGCTCGCGATGAGCCCCGCGGCGTCGAGTTCGGCGAGGATCGATGACATATCGGTCGCCGTGACGCCGTATTCGGACGCGCGCCACAGAATTTGTGCGCGGGAGTGCGTGCCGTCCAGTAGCCGAAGCAAATCGGCGAACGCACCGGGATCGACGTCCGGCGGCGGAGTCAGCAATAGGGCCGTTTCCGGGTCCCAGCCGAGCTGCACAGTGCCAGCACGTCGAAGGAGCACGGTGACGCGCGGATCGAGCAGGAGTCCACCTTGGCGATCGAACCGCGTGCGGGTCGGCCAAGTGGCGAGCGAGGTCATGTCGACGAGTATGCAATGCGGCGCCGTCGGTACCGGCTCACAAGGGTCTAGTTATCCACAGGGTCGAGGGTTATCCACAGGCAGGGATCGCCTACGACTTGTCGGTCTCGCCCTTGCCTTCTTCCTCAGCACGCTCGCGCGCTTCGGTCGCCTCCAGTTGGGCCATCGGATCATCGAAGTCGGTCGAATCGCCGCCGATGATCCGGTCGATGAAGCTGGCGGGGTTGTCGAGATCGCTCGAATCCGGAAGCAGATCGGGATGCGCCCAGACTCCGTCACGCGCATCGATTCCGGCGTCGTCGGTAAGCCGACGCCACAGCGCCGCGGCTTCGCGAACCTTGCGGGGGCGCAGCTCGAGTCCGACCAGCGTGGCAAAGGTCTGCTCGGCGGGACCGCCGGTCGCGCGGCGTCGGCGCAGTGTCTCGCTGAGCGCGGGCACACCAGGTAGGCGTTCCCCGAGCGCATCGGTCACGACCGTCTCGACCCAACCCTCGATCAACGCGAGCTGTGTTTCGAGGCGTTCGAGTGCCTGCTTCTGCTCGGGCGTGGTCTGTGGCTCGAACGCACCCTGCTGAAGGATTTCTTCGATCTTGGACGGGTCGGTGAGCGACATCGGGTCGATGCCGGCTGCGGCCTGTTCGATTGCGGAGAAGTCCATCCGGATTCCGCGTGCGTAATCCTCGACCGTGCCGAGCACTCGTTGGCGCAGCCACGGCACGTGCTGGAACAGGCGTTGGTGGGCTGCCTCACGCGCGGCGATGAAGACGAGGATTTCCTGCTCGGGCTGTTCGAGGCCCTCGCTGAACGCGGCGATAGCCCCAGGCAGCAGAGCCGATGTCCCGGTCGGTCCGAGCGGAAGGCCGATGTCGGTGGACGTCAGTACTTCCTTCGCAAGCTGACCGAGGGCTTGGCCGAGCTGCGAACCGAACGCGAGACCACCCATCTGGCCGAGCATGCCGATCATCGGGCCGGCGATTTGTTGCGCCTCGGGCGGCAGATTTGCCGTCCACATGCCGGAAATCTGCTCGGCGACGGGGTCGCACAGGCGTTTCCAGGTGTCGATGGTGCCTTCGATCCAATCGTTGGGCGTCCACGCGACGGTCTTGGTTGCGCCCGCTGGCAGGGTCGTCGCAGCGTCGAGCCACATCTCGGCCAGATGGGCCGCATCGGTGACTGCTTTGGCTTTGCCCTCGGAAATGGGCGGCACGCTGGCGCCTAGTTGCTGTCTGGCCAGCTGTTTTGCAACGTCGTAATTCACGGGGCCCGACGAACCGCCGGTCGGTGCAGTGCCCATTCCGCTGAGCATCTGACCGAACTGGGTGAGCATCTGGCCAAGCGCGGCCGGGTCGAATCCCCCTGTGCCGAAACCTCCCGCGCCGAATCCGAAGGGATCCGATCCCTGCCCGCCGGAACCAGACGACCCGCCGCGATCCTTGTCACGGTCAGGATCGTCGTCACGGTTCGAGAAGCCGAATGGCATATCGCTCATACGTCAACGGTACAAGGCTGATCAGGACCGCGACGTGGGTGTGGGCACGCTCTGCGCGAACATGTTGTGGCGCTGGTTACTCTGGGCCGGGTGAATCGACGGATCGTCACCCTGCTCCTGGCGCTGATACCGGTGATAGCGCTCGGCGTGCTCGGCACAACGCTCAAGGTGCCGTATGCCGCCCTCGGTCCCGGGCCGACTTTCAATACTCTCGGCGACATTGACGGCAAGCCTGTGGTCGACATCACGGGCACCGATATCGATCCCACGTCGGGAAACCTCAACATGACGACCGTTTCGGTACGAGACGGCCTGAACCTCTTCGAAGCTTTCGGCTTCTGGGCAAGCGGCCGGGAGGGGTTGGTGCCGCGCGCGGAGATCTATCCGCCGGAGAAGTCGCGCGAAGAAATCGAGAAGAGCAACGAAGCGGACTTCAAACAGTCCGAGGACAGTGCCGAACTCGCGGCCTTGCACTATCTGAAGTTCCCCGTCCAGCTGGTGATCAGCGATGTCGGCGAGAACGGACCTGCCAAGGACGCGTTGCGCCCCGGTGACGAGTTGATCAGCATCAACGGTGCCGCTGTCGATTCCGTGTGCGGTGTCCAGAAAGCGGTTTCCACGGCGAAGCCAAACTCCGAGGCGACGATCCAGTACCGCCGTGACGGTGTGGACAACTCCGCGGCCGTTGTTCTCGGCGAGCGCCCCGATGCGGCGGACAAGGGCTACCTGGGCATTACGCCGGAGGAGAAGCCCCAGGTGCCGTTCAACGTGGACTTCAATCTTGCCGACGTCGGCGGTCCGTCGGCCGGGCTGATGTTCAGCCTCGCAGTCATCGACAAGCTCAGTCCGGGCGAGCTCAGCGGCGGCAAATTCATCGCTGGAACAGGAACGATCGACTCCTGTGGCGAGGTCGGTCCCATCGGCGGGATCCCGTACAAGATGGTTGCCGCCAAAGAAGCGGGCGCGACGACGTTCCTCGTCCCCGCCAGGAACTGCGACGAAGCCCGCCAGCATGCTCCCGACGGTTTGCGGCTCGTCAAGGTAGACACGCTCGAAAGCGCAGTGCATTCCCTCGAAGCACTGAATTCCGGTGGTGACGCTCCCGGCTGCTAGTCGTTCGGGTCGTCCTCGAACGTGGAATGCAGCGCGTCTACCAGGTTCGGTGCCAGATCGGCATAGAAGAGCAGCTCAAGGTCGGCGTACGGATCGTCGTCGTTGTCAGGACGTAGCTGCAGCAGGCACAACGACCGCCCATCGCGCAGGACAGCTGCGAACAGGCGGCCTTCGCGGCGTTCGGGATGCGCCTCAGCCGCGGCCCGGGCAGCGTCGTCGGCGGCGTCGCGATCGGCAAGTAGCGGCGCGAGCGCCTCGTCGAGGTCGTTCTCGGCCTCGGGAGGCAAGACGATGATTTCCTGAACCAGGGCACAGCCGACGACGCCGGGTGGCCAGGTGGTCGTAGCCAGGAATGCGTCGAGCGCGGGGGAGCCGCCGTGTACGTCGCCTGGGAAGGCTTCCTGCTCGATCGGTGTCAATTCGTTGGCCTCGGCGAGCTGATCGTGCAGGGCCGGCTCGGCCGCGGCCAGGTCCGCAGTCGGGACCAGGGCATACATCACAGGGGACTGGCCCCACCCGTTCGCGTCGACGTGTTCGGCGACTTCCCGAACGCAGCGGGCCAGATCATCTTCGGTCAGGCTGTCGGTCACGCTGTGCATCCTTTCATCGAGCGTTCGATGCGAGTGCATCGGCGGGTGGAGTCGCCTGCTTGTCCGATTCCGTAGAGTGGATCGAAACGCTCACGATGACGTGATCGAAATGACAATTTGTGGCTCTTGTGTGCCGCCGAACTCTGGAGTGTGGCTCGTGGGTATGCGTCCTCCGACCGGTTTACCTAGTTTGTCTCGGCGCAGCCGGGTACTGCTGGTGGTGGCGCTGATCTTTGCGGTACTGCTGCTGGTCGGCCCACGGCTGATCGACACCTATACGAACTGGTTGTGGTTCGGCGAAGTCGATTTCCGCGGCGTCTACGTGAAGGTGCTGGTGACCAGGATTCTGTTGTTCCTCGTCGTCGGACTGATCGTCGGCGGAGTCGTGTTCACTGCGTTGCTCTTCGCGTATCGAACACGTCCGGTGTTCGTCCCCGTCGTCGGCCCGAACGACCCGATCGCGCGCTATCGGACGACGATTATGACTCGTTTGCGACTATTCGGTGTCGGCATTCCCGTGCTCCTCGGCCTGCTGTCCGGACTCGTGGCACAGTCGAATTGGGTCACCATTCAGTTGTTCCTCAACGGCGGTGATTTCGGCACGACGGATCCGCAGTTCCACCTGGATGTCGGCTTCTACGCGTTCGACCTGCCGTTCTACCGGATGGTGCTGAACTGGCTGTTTGTCTCGGTGGTCATCGCGTTTTTCGCGAGCCTCGTCACGCACTACGTGTTCGGGGGACTGCGGCTGACCGGTCGAGAAGGTGCGCTTACGCGGTCCGCGCGTATCCAACTTGCCGTGCTCGCGGGAACGTTCGTGCTGCTCAAGGCCGTTGCGTATTGGTTCGACCGGTACTCGTTGCTCTCGAGCGGTCGCAAGGAGCCTATCTTCACCGGCCCCGGCTTCACGGACATCAATGCGGTGCTACCAGCGAAGCTGATCTTGCTGTCCATCGCAGTGATCTGCGCGTTGGCGTTCTTCGCTGGAATCTTCCTGCGTGACTTGCGGGTTCCCGCGATGGCGACTGCGCTGCTTGTGCTTTCGTCGATCCTCGTCGGCGCTGTATGGCCATTGGTCGTCGAGCAGTTCTCGGTACGGCCGAACGCGGCAGACAAGGAACGCAGCTACATCGATCGAAATATCGCGGCGACGAGGTCGGCGTACGGGATTACCGACGACGCGGTCTCATACCAGGACTATCGGGGCGAATCGAGTAAACCACCGCGCGATGTGCCCGCTGACGTGACAACTATTGCCAACACGCGTTTGCTCGATCCGAACGTCCTATCGCGCACGTTCACCCAGCAGACGCAGCTGAAGAACTTCTACGGTTACCCAAGTTCGCTCGACATCGATCGCTATAACATCGATGGCAAGGTTCAGGATTATGTCGTTGCTGCCAGGGAGCTTTCGCCGAAGAGCTTGACGCAGAACCAGACGGACTGGATCAACCGGCACACCGTCTACACCCACGGCAACGGCTTTGTCGCGGCGCCCGCCAACAAGGTGTCGGGCGCGGTGCGCGACACGACGGACGAGAACGCGAACCGCAACAGCGGTTACCCGCTCTATTCGGTCAGCGACCTCGCGTCGCAGCAAGCCGGGACGCAGAAGATCAAAGTCGATCAGCCGCGGATCTACTACGGCGAAGTGATTGCGCAGTCCGATCCGGACTACGCAATCGTCGGTGGTCCGGGTGGAGCGCAGGGGCGCGAGTACGACACCGACTCCGAGCGCTACACCTACGACGGATCGGGTGGAGTATCGATCAGCAACTGGTTCAACCGATTCGCGTTCGCGGCGAAGTACACCGAGCGAAACATCTTATTCTCGGGCGCAATCGGATCCGGCTCGAAGATTATCTTCAACCGCGACCCGAAAGCCCGAGTTCAGAAGGTGGCGCCGTGGCTTACCACCGATGGCGATGAGTACCCGGCTGTCATCGGCGGGAAGATCGTATGGATCGTCGACGCCTACACCACATTGGATGCCTACCCGTATGCGCAGCGCAGTTCGCTCGAGGGGCTCGTCGAGGACAGCATCGACCAGACCACGGGTCGGTTGCTGCCGCGCAAGGAAGTCTCCTATATCCGGAACTCGGTCAAAGCCACTGTCGATGCCTACGACGGCACCGTGACCCTGTATCAGGTAGACGAGAAGGATCCGGTGTTGAAGGCCTGGATGGGCGTCTTCCCGGGGACGGTACAGCCGCAAAGTGCCATTAGCGACGAGCTGCGCGCGCACTTCCGGTATCCCGAAGATCTTTTCAAGGTGCAGCGCGAGATGCTGGCGAAGTACCACGTGAACGATCCGCGAGAGTTCTTCACCAACAACGCATTCTGGTCGGTGCCGAGCGATCCGACGGTCGATGGTGGTCTCAATCAGCCCCCGTATTACGTGTTGCTCGGTGATCCGAAAACCGGCAAGCCGGTGTTCAATCTGACCTCGGCGATGGTGGGATTCAACCGAGAGTTCTTGTCCGCGTACATATCCGTACGATCGGATCCGGACGGGTACGGGAAGTTCACGGTGCTCAAGTTGCCGACGGACTCGCAGACGCAGGGTCCACAGCAGACGCAGAACTCGATGACTTCGGAGCCTGCGGTCGCTTCTGAGCGGACCGTGCTGTCCGGGTCCAACAGGATCCAGTACGGAAACCTGCTCACGCTGCCGATCGGCGAGGGCGGCATCCTGTATGTCGAACCGCTCTATACCGAGCGAAACTCGACTGCCGGGAACAACTCGGCGTTCCCACAGTTGTCCCGAGTCCTCGTAAGTACGCGTGACAGCGGTGGTGTCCGGGTTGGCTACGCGCCGACGCTGGCCGAAGCGCTGGATCAGGTGTTCCCCCGAGGAACCGGCAGTGCTGCGACCGCGCCTGGTGAAGTGACGCCGCCGCAGCAAACGGGCGACACGGGCAATCCGCCGCCGACCGACCAAGGCGCGACTCCGACACCGAACCCGCCACCGGGTGGGACTGCGGCGCCGGGGAGCCGAGATGCTGCGGTTCTCGAGATCAACTCGGCGCTCGAGAATGTCCGCAAGGCACAGTCGGGCGGAAACTTGGGCGACCTTGGCTCGGCGTTCGACCGGCTGCAAAGGGCCGTCGACGCGTACGAGAAGGCCGGAGGATAACGGTTTGGCGACACTACCAAGCGCGCGCTTGGTAGTGTCGGCTTCGGCTTGCGCGGTACGGCACACCGAGTGCTGTAGGTAGGCCATTTCCACGCTGACGTGGAAGGGGCTTGCTGTGCCGAGTGGCCGCATGATCAAGGGAGCGGTTGCGGTCTCCGCAGCGCTCGTGGTGTCGGTGGCGGTCCCGCCCGCTGCCACATCAGCGCAGACGTTCACGTCGTTCGACATCGGCTCGGACGCCGTGCCACGTGCGGACTGCGGCCCGGGCTCCTTGCCGGAGTCGGGTCTGCAAGGTGACGTTCCCGCCGAAGATCGCAACAGCGGCCGAAGCACGCAGGGCTACCGCTGCAACATGACGTTGCTCGGTGGTCTGCAAGATCGCGGGGGCGGCATCCTGTCGGTCACCTACGACCACTGTTCCTACACCAGCACGTTCTTCCCCGGAAACATCGTCGGCGGGACACCAGGGGTGCAGGTGATCGATGTGTCGGACCCGCGCCACCCGGTGCCGACCGTCTCGCTTAGAGAACCCGCGATGCTGGCGGGCACGTGGGAGAGCCTGAAGGTCAACAAGGCCCGCAAGCTGCTGGCGGCTACGGCGGTCCCTATCGCCACCGGCGCGGGCTACTTCTCCGTGTACGACATCTCGGATTGCGCGCACCCTCGATTGCTGAATCCCGGCCCTGGTACCGACCTCACCAAGCCGCTGCCGTTCCTGTCCCACGAGGGCGGCTTCTCGCCCGACGGCAATACGTATTGGGCGGATGGGATCTTCCCCGGATTCGTGACTGCGATCGACATCAAAGACCCGTCCAACCCACGCGTCATTTGGCAAGGGCTGCACGGGTTCACGGGGCACGGGTTCGGTATCAGTCCGGACGGCAACCGGATGTACCTGTCGAACCTCGGCGGCCTCACCATTCTCGACATCAGCGCCGTGCAGCGTCGCGACCCGTATCCCGTTGTGCCGCAAGTTGCTACGTACTTGTGGACCGACGGCCATTTCAATCAGCACAGCATTCCGGTCACCTACGACGGCAAGCCCTACTTCTTCACTGTCGACGAGGCCGGTTCCGGTGGCGTGAAGGTGTTCGACATCTCCGACGAAACCCGTCCGACCATCGCGAAGAAGATCAAGCTCGAGATCAACTTGCCGCAGAACATCGACGCAAACATCCGGTCGTCGTCGGGCGGTTCGTTGTTCGCCTACGATTCGCACTATTGCTCGGTCGATCGGCCTGTCGACCCCACCACGCTCGCCTGCTCCTGGCTCTCCGCCGGCATCCGCGTATTCGACGTCCGCGACCTCGAAAACATCAGGGAGATAGCGTATTACAACCCGCCGGCGCAGACGGGCAAGAATCTGCAATTGACGAATTCCGCGCATGCGGTCGCGGAGATCGTAGGTATTCCGCTGTTCGACTTCCTGCCCATGGCCCGCTCGATCCTCGACGGCAAGTTCAATCCAGCCGAAGCCATCGGACCGCGAACGGGCATGCTCGCGTTCGGCGATCTTTCTTCGGATTGGTGTCTGTCGCCGCCGGAGTTCCATGGCAATCAAATCTGGACGTCGTGCTCCGACAACGGATTCATGGCGTTGCAACTCGACAACGACGTTTACCAAGTGCCGTCCGATCAGGATTCGACCATTGGCTCGTGACGGTCAGGCTCGTGGCGGTTGGACTCGTGCCGTCGTCTTGACGTGCTCGGCGCTGCTCGTCTTCGCTCTCGGCGTGGCGGTCGGCATGTGGCTGCAATTTGCGCGGGAGCCGAGTGGAGACGCTGTTCGCCTCTCCGCTGCCGATGTCGGTTTCGCGCAAGACATGTCGACGCATCATGAGCAGGCGATCCAGCTCGCGCAAACGTTGACGCGCGACTGTGATCCGCAGATTCGGGTACTTGCTGACCGCATCGTGGCGGCGCAAACCGCTGAGATCGCGACGATGCACGGCTGGCTCACGTTGTTCGACAAGCCATTCGCGTCGGCGCACCCGATGGAATGGATGGACGGGGACGTGCACGACCATGGCGGCCCGCCGATGCCCGGCATGGCGAGTGTGGACGAGATCACCACACTTGCGGGTCTGCGCGGCGTCGAAGCCGAGGTGTGGTTCCTGCAGTTGATGATTCGGCACCACGAGGGGGGAGTGGCGATGGCACGCGGAGCGGTCGAGTCGGTCGCCTCCGAGCCGATTCGTCGCATTGCCCGAGGAATCGTGGCGGATCAAGGTAACGAGATCGGCGTCATGAGTGCGATGCTCGCGGTCCGCAACGCCGATATGCTGCCCTACCCCTGAAACAGCGAAAGGCGCTGCCGTCCGTGGACGACAGCGCCTCTTGCTGTCAGCTTCGTGCTATCAACGACCGATCGAGTTGAGCAGCGGCTCGTTGGCCTTCAGCAGGTCCTGGTACTGGCCTTCGAGCCCGTTCTGCTTGGCGACGTCACCGACGGTGGCCTTGACGCTCTCGACGTAGGACTTCGGTGCCGCGGGAGCTGCCGGGGCGGGGGCTGCAGGCGGGGTCTGCTCGACGTTCGAGTCGCCGCTCCGCAGGTACTGACCACAGTGCGGCCACGCGCCCTGTCCCTGCGACGCAAGAACGTTCTCGGCGACGCGGATCTGTTCAGCCTTGCTGGCGTTGCTCGCCGAGCCCTGTCCACCGTTGGCGTTCCAGGTGCCCTGCGAGAACTGCAGGCCGCCGTAGTAGCCGTTACCGGTGTTGATGGCCCAGTTGCCGCCACTCTCGCACTGTGCGACGCCGTCCCAGTTGTGGCCGGCAGCCGATGCGGTTCCGGTCGCGAGGCAGAGCGGTACTGCGGTGAGGGCGCTGGCGACGGTGATGAAACGGACGATGCGGGTGGTGAGCTTCTTCTCGGACATAAAAAGTCGTAATCCTCTCCGCGCTTACCTACGTGGCGGGCCTGGAGATGGAGGCTGTGCTCTTCCACTCCGGCGTCGGTGCCGCGTCCCTGCCCCCTGGATGTGTCGGGTCCTGATTCCGCGGGGCAAGGTCTGGCAGCGGCGGGTCAGGCTGGCCCATCGAATAGGTACTTCCGGGCCGGTGAAAAAAACCGTAACGGAGCATTCGAATTTCTTCATCTGCTTGATAACCGTGCATTTATGTGTATTTGCTGAGAATTGTTTACGGCATACATGCAGGTGGATAACGGTTTTACTCGGCAATTAACGGCATTCGTTATAAGTGTGTTATGTGTTGCGGATCACCCACAAATTGTGGCCCCGGTCACCCGAATTTCGCTGTGAGTGAAATGGAAGTCAGGCGAGTGGGGGCGATTTGCTATCCGTCTCCCGGTCCCTGTAACGTTGTTCTTGCAACGCGGGGTGGAGCAGCTCGGTAGCTCGCTGGGCTCATAACCCAGAGGTCGCAGGTTCAAATCCTGTCCCCGCTACCAGGGAAAACGGCTCCGAAGACACTGTCTTCGGAGCCGTTTTTGTCCCTTTGTGAACAGATTGTGAACATTAGCGGGCCTAACTACTCGGCTGGGGCTCCGACGCATGTGCGCAACCATCCTCGACCGTCCGATCGAGGATCAAGGCGGCGACATCGTCGGCCGCTGCCCGATCCATGCTCGGTGTGACGTGTGTGTAGACATTGAGCGTGAAGGCAGATGACGAGTGGCCGATTCGTTGGCTCACGATCTTCGGATTCTCGCCTGCAGGAATGCGGGGTCATCGACTCCTTCCGGCGGGTGCGTTCGGAATTGCAGCGGTTGCGAACGAGTGACGCAGATCGTGTTGTGCAACAAGGCATCTCGTCGGCGAGGTCGGGATTGTGATGAGCTTGGCTGAACAGCACCGATCCGATGCCGACGAGCAAACCGAAGTCACCGACGATAATCGCCCTTACCGCAGCTATATCTGGAAACGCCCTGGTCAGCGCGTTTGCCACTGTCACCGTTACGAAAATTGGCGGTGCGACTTGCGGGTGGCCTGCACCGTTCGGTCGGTGGCCGGCGTTAATCTGCCGGTATGTACGCCGGCAGCGAGCTTGCGGAGGCCGATCACACTGTCTGCGCGATTGCCCTGAGCGCGCTGCGCGAGCGCTGCGCGGATCGGGGTGCGCCGTTTCCGGTAGGTCTCCGCGCTGGGCTGGTCGCGGAAGATGTTGTACCACTGTGGAGTTCGGGTGCGGGCATGTCGAGGAGTCGGTCGGCGATCCGGTCCAGCAGGATGCCGTATTTGTCGCACAGACGTTGGGTGGCGTCATCGCAGTCGACACGGTGATGGTTCGCTCGGCACCGCTCACCGGCGCAGAGTACCTAGCCGCCGACGCACGTTGTGGCTGACGCGGTGCAAACCGAGTAACTGCAGCTCCTGCACGGCTGTAGACACGATGAGACGTCCTCGGGAGAAGCCAGGCGGAGCGACATCCTTAGACGGCGGCGTTTTCGGTGGGAGTCTAAGTGATAACAAGATCAGTTTTGTTATCACTTAGACAAGTAAGTGATACTACAATGCGGCTATGACATCAGAAGCGTGGCCTCGACTCGACTGGGCTGAGCACCCTTGGACACCGCGTATCTCGCCTGACCTCGTCTCGCACTCGGTGCGTCACCGGCATCGAGGCCCGTACGAGGCCGTAGTCGTTCCGCACATCCGGGACCGCACACCCATCCTGTCTGGGCCAGCATTCTCGGCTGCGACGGACGCGGCCAGTGAGATCGCTCGCTTCGACGCGGAGCTGGCAGCTGAGGTGGCGCCGTTCGCGTCCGTTTTGCTGCGCTCGGAATCGGCGTCGTCATCGATGATCGAAAACCTGACCGCGGGAGCGAAAGCCGTCGCACTCGCCGAACTGGGAAGCACGGACACACGCAACGCCACGGAAATCGTCGGCAACGTCGCCGCCATGCGTGCCGCCCTCGACCTCGCGGACGCTCTCGATGCCGATGCGATCCTCGCCATGCACGCCGCGCTGATGCGTCACCTCCAACCGGACATCGCCGGCCGATGGCGCACCGAACAGGTCTGGATCGGCGGCACCTCCTTCGGACCGCACCAGGCTACTTTCGTCCCCCCACACCACAACGACGTGCCCGAGCTGATCGACGACCTCGTCGCGTTCATGCAGCGCACCGATATACCGCTGCTCGTTCAAGCGGCGATCGCGCATGCACAGTTCGAGACCATCCACCCCTTCCCGGACGGCAACGGCCGAACCGGGCGTGCCTTGATCCATTCGCTGCTACGGGGCCGTGGCCTCACCCGCAACGTCACCGTCCCCGTCTCGGCGGGGCTGCTCACCGATACCGCCGGCTACTTCGACGCACTGACCGCGTATCGCGACGGTGAGGTCGCACCGATCGTCACTCGACTCGGCGAAGCCGCCCACGAAGCCACCACCAACGGGCGGGTACTCGTCGGTGACCTGCACTCGATCAGATCCTCGTGGGACGAACGCATTCAGGCCCGTCGAGACGCTGCGGCATGGCAACTCGCCGAGTTGTTGATCCGTCAGCCGGTCATCGAGACCGCGACAATTGCCAATGAACTCGGTATCGCGGCGCCCAACGCGATCCGAGCGATCCGGCCCCTCGTCGACGCCGGAATCCTCACCGAGTTCACAGGCCACAAACGCAACCGACTCTGGCAAGCACGCGAAGTCCTTGCCGCACTCGACGACTTCGCCGCTCGTGCCGGGCGAAGGCAGTAATCGGGCGGCTGCCCCTGGTGCGGCAGGTGGTGATCTTGGCTGCAGGTCTGGACTCGCGGGCGTATCGGTTGTGGTGGCCACACGGCACCGTCGTCTACGAATTGGACCGTCCGCAAGTCCTCGAGTTCAAGCGGGAGGTTCTCGCGGGGCACGCAGCGACGCCGACCGGGCAGCGCCGTGAGGTGGCGGTCGATCTGCGCGAAGACTGGTCAACCGACCCAGGGCAAACTGCCGAATCTGTGGCGGGGCTGTCGGGTATCTACGCCGTCTGGAACCAGCTCGCGCCTACCGAGTCGTGCCGCGGCACCCTTCTTCGCAGATCGCCGATAATGTGAACGAGTTTGTGAACGAAATGTGGCGCAACAGCCCGCATGCCGCGCAACGCAGTGAGACGAGCGGAACCCCGACTACGCGCTGACCTGCGAGTTCGAGATCTATCGGACTGAGCGCAACCGGTGCTTGCGAGCTCATAACCCAGAGGTCGCAGGTTCAAATCCTGTCCCCGCTACCACCGCGAACGGCCCCCGGAGATTACTCCGGGGGCCGTTCGCTATTGCCACCCAAAACCCACGGAGTCAGCGGTCCCCTCGCTCCGCTGGCGCGGGTCAGGGGACCACTCACTCCATGTGATGGTCGGCACGTTGCTAGAAAAGGGCGCCGCGCAGCCGTCGACTCGAAGGAGGCCGCTGGAGCCAATGGTCCCCTCACTCCGCTGGCGCGGGTCAGGGGACCACTGGCTCCATGGCCGCTGGCGTTCTACCCCGTTGCCCGCGCCTCCGACGTCACACGTCCGGCAACGTCGTCGGCCGCGGCGAGAAACACCGGAACCCACCGAGTGGCGTCGAGGAAGATCGACGCATGCCCACCCGGGGCGTCGAACACCTCGACCCCGTCGATGGCCGCGGCGAGCCGGCGCTGCCGACGGGCCGGGATGGCGCGGTCTTTGGCTGTGACGACGACGGCAGTCGGGACATCGATATCGCCGATCCATGGTGCGGAGTTGAATCGGCCGAGCTCGGAGAGGGCCTCGGGCAGTGACCAGGCGCTCGTACTTCTGAACTCGACGCGGGCAAAGGTGGTGCTGTCGGCCACCTCTACCGTCGGAAAGTCGGGCAGGGACTGGGCGAGGCGTTCCACTTGCGACAGCGCATAGCTGGACAGGGGGTGGGTGGCTGCGGTCATCAACGGGAAGAACAAGCGCTCACCCAGATTGCCTCGCATGTTCCGCGCGATCGAACACAACACGAGGCCTGCGACGCGGTCGCGATGCCGGTGCCACGTCAGCTGGGCAACAGCCCCGCCCATCGAGTATCCGGCGACTATGGCCCGATCCACGCCGACTTCGTCCATGACGGCAATGACGTCGTCGGCGCAGTCGTCGAACCGGAACCGTGGCGACCGAATTCCGCGGCCGTGCCACCGCTGGTCGAAGGTGATGATCCGGTAGGTACGGGACAGCTCGCCAAGTGTGGCGACCCAGCTGAGGTATGCGGTGCAGCTCAACGCGTGCAACAGGACGATTGTCGGTGCGGACGGTGACGGCCCTGGAACGTCGACGACGAAGGTCCGGCCACGTCCGGGCAGGTCGACCATCTTCCCCTCGGGAACGGCCTCGATGCTCGGTGGGGAGGGTAGGACTTGACGCAGGCCGGTGGTTACTCCTGCGCGCACGACACCGGCGCTCAGGTGTGCGAGCCGGCGCAGCGTCGGACCGGCCTGCTGATTCGTCATCTGGTCATGATCCTTCCGTCGCGAGTAGTTGGTCCAGTGCAGGTCGCATCTGTGCCACGAGCGGCCCGAGGTCGGCCACGAGATCGGGACAGCTCAGCAAGGAAAAGTTCAGCCGGTCGCCGTACGACCACGCGGTCACGTTGAGGCCGATGCCTTCCAGGATCGGTCCGACGCTATAGAGGTCGCTTAGGACAGCGCCGGCGATCGTCACCTCTTCCTTGGGGCCTCGGACGTTCGATACGACCACGTTGAACGGTGGCGCGTGTCTCGCCGCAGTATTGGACCTGGAGTAGAGGCGCATGATCGCGCTGAACGGTGCCGGCGGGGTGAATTGCACCCAGTCGGTGAGCATGTTCGGACCCAGAGTTCGCTGGACTTGCTTGGCCTCGGCGGTGGTGCGGGAGATCGTGCGTAACCGCTCGTGCGGGTCGTCGACGTCCGTCGCCAGCGAGGTGAACAGGTTGGACACCCGGTTGCCGCCCAGTCGAACGGGCGCATTCGGGTCGTCGGTGCCCACCGGAACGCCGGCGAGCAGCGAGGTCGGGATTTTCTCGCCGCGGTCGTCCATCCATCGGCGCAGCGCACCGCCGACGACCGCCAGCACGACGTCGTTGACCGTGACGCCGTGCGTGTGTCGAACCTCTTTGATCTGATCGAGAGGTAGCGAACAGGTCGCGAAGTTTCGCCGCGGCCCGAGCGGTCCGTTGAACGAGGTCCTCGGTGCGTCGAGAACCGGACGCGGCACGGTGACGTCCGAGCGGCGCCGGTGTCGGACCACGGCGATCACAGCTGTAAGGGTCCGCCACACGAGGGCGCGAATCGTCGCGATCTGCTTGATGGCGTCCCACAGGGCGCTGCGAACCTGTGCGGATCTGGAGGGCACGGGTTCCAGGTTCCATTTGGAGCGGGACTCTGCACTGCTTTGGTCGGTGATGTTGGCCAGCAGCGCGTTGGCGGCCATGCCGTCGGCGAGCGCGTGATGCAGCTTGCCGACTATGGCCAGCCGACCGTCGTTGAGCCCCTCGAAGACATGCATCTCCCAGAGTGGGATGGACCGGTCGAGGGGCGTGCTCGCGACCTCACCGATCATCGCCTCGAGCTCGTCCATTCCGCCGGGGGCGGGCAGCGTGTGGAGGAAAACGTGGCGATCGGGGTCGATCGGGCGATCGGAAATCCAGAGCGGGTGGTTGAGCGCGAATGGGACGGGGAGAACGCGGCGTTGCAGAGGAGGCATGTTGTTCAGCTGGACGAGCAGCTCGTCGTTGAACCGCTCGACGGTGAACTTCTCCCGCGGCTCGATGAGGGCGATCTTGAGGGTGTGCATGTGCATCGCGGGCGTTTCCATATAGAGGTAGCCGGCGTCCACGCCCTCCATGCGCTCCATCAGGAACCTGCCGCAAGCTCGCGTTTGACCACTTTGCCCGCACCGTTGCGGGGTAGTTCGGCGAGGAAGGCCACGTCCCGGGGAACCTTGTATCCAGCCAGCTGCTCCTTGACGTGCTGTTTGAGGTCGTCGGCGGAGGCGTCCTCGCCCGCCTTGAGCACGACGAAAGCGGCGAGACGCTGCCCGTACTGTTCGTCGTCCACGCCGACGACCGCGACCTCCAGCACGGCGGAGTGGGCGTTGAGGGTTTCCTCGACTTCGAGGGGATAGACGTTCTCGCCACCCGACACGATCATCTCGTCATCGCGGCCCTTGACGTAGAGCCGTCCCTCCTCATCTAGGCGGCCGACGTCGCCGGAGATCATGTAGTCGCCGTGGAATGCCTTCGAGCCGCCCGAGGTGTAGCCCTCGAACTCGGAGTCGCTGAGCACGGCGATTCTTCCGACGTCGCCTTGGGCCACTGCATTCAGCTGGTCGTCGAGGATGAGCACCTCGGTGCCGGCGATGGGGCGGCCTGCGGTGTCCGGTGCCGCACGAAGATCGGCTGGGGTCGCGGTGCTGATCAGGCCAGCCTCCGTCGCGTTGTAGCTGTTGAATACGACGTCGCCGAACCGGTCCATGAAGCCCGTGACGGCGTCCGCGCGCATCATCGATCCGCTCACCGTGACGAATCGGAGGGACCGGAGGTTGTGCCGCGCGAGGACCTCCTCCGGGAGACCCATGATCCGCTCGAGCATCACGGGCACCAGCGCGAGCCCGCTCGCCCGGTTGTCGTCGACGAGGGCGAGGGTCGCCTCGGGATCGAAGCGGCGTCGCATCACCACTGTGCAGGCGATGGTCGCCGAGATCGCGAGCTGACCGAACCCCCAGGCGTGGAACATGGGCGCCGCGACGACGGTGGTCTCCTCCGCACGCCACGGGATGCGGTCGAACATCGCGGCGAGGGCGCCCGCGCCACCGCTTCCCGACCGCCGCGCACCTTTGGGTGTGCCAGTGGTGCCCGAGGTGAGCAGGATGATGCGGCCCGGGGAGGAGGGGCGGGCCGGCCTGGCGCCGAGGTTCTCGTCGATCAGACCGTCGACGCTTTTCCCGCCGGCCACGCCGTCGGACCAGGCGACGAGCTCGGTCAGGTTGTCGATCTGCTTCCGAGCCTGCTCGACGATGGCCGAGAATTCCTCGTCGTACACGAGGACCGTCGCCTGCTCGCGGGTCAGGACGTCGGTCAGCTGCGGTCCGGAGAACCCGGTGTTGAGGAGTAGAGCGTCGGCGCCGAGTTTTGTCGCGGCGCTCAGTGTCTCGACCAGCCCGCGATGGTTGCGACACAGGATCCCGATCGTTCCGGGACTGCTCGCGAGCCCGACAGCGAGTGCGTCGCTGCGTGCCTCCAGCTCGGCCCAGGTCAGGCTGCCGCGCTCGTCGATGAGCGCGGTGCCGTGGGGTCGGCGGACTGCCGACAGGCTGATCCCGGTCATCGGTGTGGTGCCCTGACGCCGGATCACCGCCGCCATCCGGAGGTACTTATCCGGCCGTAGCGCCGCGAGCATGCCGGCACGGATGAGAACCCGCACCAGCCAGATCAGCTGTCGCAACCGAGGTACCACTTCGTTCACTGCGAGACTCCTGCCGAGGGTTATCCGAGTATCGGGAAGCGACGCGCCCGCGCCATGTTCTTGAGGCTGGCTTGCATGCGCTGTCGTACGACGCGGTCCACTTCGGCGATGTCCGGATCCTCGCCGAACTCGTCCTTGATGTGGATCGGCGCGAGCACCCGGGTCTCGATCTTCGCGGGCAACGGCAGGTTGGGAGGAATGCCCAACGAGAAGCCGAAAGGAAACCCGAAAGACAACGGTGCGAACTTCGTACGTAGCCGTGCTTCCAATCCCAAGAGCTTCGCCAGCTGCTCACCACGGGACAGGAACAGCTGCACCTCCTGCCCGCCGATGCTCACCACCGGGACGATGGGGACGTCGGCTTCCAGTGCAGTGCGGACGTAGCCGGTTCGGCCTGCGAAGTCGATACGGTTTGCTTGTGTGGTCGGCCGGAACACGTCGTAATCCCCGCCGGGAAAAACAATGGTGACGCCGCCGGAGCGCAGGATCGCCGACGCGTTGCTTCGGGTCGCGGGTACAAACCCAGCGCGAGGGAACAGCTGTTTCCCTTGACCCATGAACAGCATGTCGTGGGCCAGGACGTAGAGCGGGCGCTCGATGCCGAAGTGCTCGAAGAACGCGACTGCGATGACGGGCACATCCATGGCGATGAAGCCGCCCGAGTGGTTGGAGACGAGCAGAGCCCCGCCGTCGGGAACCCTGTCGATGTTGTAGACCTGCGAACGAAACCACCCCTTGACGGCCAGCCGCAGAATCGGCATCAATCGAGCGACGTAGGCCTCCTCCCGCGGTGCCAGCTGGGGGTCTTCGTCGGACACGTCGCGGTCCCTGTCGGTCATGACGCCACCGACCGTCGGAGGCAGCGACTCCAGTCGAACGGTTCGTAGTTGTCGGGGTCTTGTGCGAGTCGGTCGGCCACTGCCGCCAGGGCCAGGGGGTTCGAGACCAGACCGAGATGGCTGCTGGGGACGGAAATGTTGTCGCTACGCTCGCCCTCGTCGAGGACGCAGCTGCGCCAGTTCAGAATGCCGTCGGTCTTCGAGTAGATCGCGGTGCACGGCATAGCAAGGGGACCGCGGAGGGTTTCGACGATCTCGCGCGCCTGGGAGGAGAGCCCGTATTTGTCGGCGGCCCGCTCGAACAGCGCGGTCGTGCGGGTGACCTCGCCGTCGCGGCGCCAGGGGGATCCGAGGCAGATCACCTGCCGAACCTGGTCGGGACGTTCGTGTCCTAGCCAGCGCGCCAGTAGGCCTCCGAAGCTCCAGCCCACGACGCTCACCGGTACGCCGTGGCGCGCGTGGAGCTCGTCGAGGCGTGCCGGCAGCCCATCGACGATCGCATCGGTGAGGCCGAAGTTGCGTCCCAGGCGCCACCCGTGCACGTAGTAGTCGAGCTCGCGGAGATGCCCTCGAATACGCCCGGTCATGCCGTCGGTCGCATAAAAGCCCGGGAGGACGAGGACGGGTCGCCCTTCGCCAACGCGTCGAGCCGGTAGTACGGCGTCAAGCAGCGCGGAGGACGAGTACTCGACCGAGACGCGAGCGACCTCGAGGGCCGTCAGCGCTAGGGGCGGCCTGGCCAGTCGCGGCGTCGACGTGTCGGAGCCGTCATCTCGTGTTGTCTCGAAGTCGTACATCCCTCACCCAACGATCGCCGATGAGTAGATACTAGAACGTGTTCTCGTTTTATGGAACCTGGCCCTGATGCTCCGGCGACTGCCGGTTCCCGACGCCACGCCATGTGCCGATGTCAATTCTCAGAGTAGGCCCGGGCCGGTCGGAATGTGGGTGTAATGCGAAACCTGGGTGGTGGCGAAGCGCTTCTGCCGAAATGCATTGCCCAGTAACGCCTCCCGGATGACCACCGCCCGTATCGGGCACGGCAGTTTCATGGCGCGCCCTGACTCGCGCGCCCTCACCCACACGGCGGCGGTGATGTGATGCAACCCGTAGCGGCGATACCGACGGCAATCTGGCGTTGTGGCAGAACCATTCTCAGCTTCACAAGGCGATGTGTATCAGTGATGACCCCGCCATGCGGAGAAGCCTGGTTGACGCCGAGCTCGGCTGGGATGGAGCCGGCTTCCTCGCCGATGTATCTCGGAACAATAACGGAATGTCCGCCCGGCAGCTGATCTTGGTTAAATGGAATCCACACAGGCGTAACTGATTTCGACGGTAAGTTAGACCCAACTCCACAGTCCGCCGGCCACCCGCGCAGGCTCGGTCGCATACCCCGCGCGGGGGCCTTAGCGTTTCGGGATGGGCGATGATCGAAGTAGCGGTAGGGCTCCCCACGAGGAGAATCGAGCCGGTCGAACCTCGATCCACACTGCCCGAACGAATCGCTCACGAAGCGCCTGGCGGTGGTGTCGAGCTCCGAAGACTGCTCGCGGTTGCATCGTTGACACCCGCGCAGGCTGCGCTGCTCGTCGCAGATGCGATCGATCAGCTCGAACTGGCCCGCAGCAAGGGCCGCGGGCCAATCCGGGGCCATGCGGTGGCTGTGTCGGATAGTGGACGCCTCACTATCGATTGCACCGGGAGTGCGGCGCCGTGGCAGGACCCCGACGATGCGGTGGCGAGACTGGTTCGAAGCATCGCGACGAACTGTCGGGGTACCGCACTTGCCGACCGGCTGAGCGAAGCGATCGCCGGAAGTGCAGATTCGGCGGAACTGGCGCGACGGGTTCGCCGTGCGGTGGCGACCGAATTCGATCCGACCGAGGAGACGCGGATGCGTCGCCAACTTGCCGAGCTCCTTTCGGCGATGAGCGGACTCATCCCTTCGTGTACTCCGGTGGTTGCGGAGCCGTCGGCCGCGCAGAGTCGACCGAGTCCGGCGGCCGGATCCTCGCTCGCGCCGCACGGCTGGTTTCCACCGGTCGGGAATGCGTGGCATCACAAAAGGAGATGGCCGTCGCGACGCCGGGTCGTGCTCGGCGTGATAGCAGTCCTGATACTGATCGGCGCGCTTTCGGTGGCGCCGCGGGCATTTTCGGAATTGCGTCGAAGCTGGGACGCTGTCCTTCATCCGGTGAATTCGTCAGGGCAAAATCAGATCAGTCCGGTATCGCCACCACCCGAGCCGGCCGTGAAGGACATTACTCAGCCTGGTCCTGT
>JBBSKP010000062.1:0-23505 GCA_038256175.1 Mycobacteriales bacterium | reverse complement strand
TCGACGCCACCACCCCGTCCTCGACGACACCGGGCCGCTACCAACCAAACGACAAGCTGATCGCCTTCCTCGAAAGCCTCTGATATGCCGACCATCGCAGCCACTTGCCCGTCGAGATCACCTCCACCGCCGGTGTTTTCGTCTCAGGCCGCCGCAGGCTCGGCATAGTCGCAGGGTCGGCATAGATCGATCTATGCCGACATCGGCATAGATCGATGAACTGGGATACCTCCCGCTGCCCGGCGAAGCGGCATCAGCCTTGTTTCAGGTTGTGTCCCAAAGGTATTCGAAAACCTCGATCATCGTAAACACCAACCGCGGTGTCGGATCCTGGGGAGAAATCCTCGGCGACACCACCGTGGCGGCGGTTATCTTGATCTTGAGCGCACTATGAGGGGTCTGAGCAGCAGCGTTGTGTCGTGGACAGGCGTCCTCGACAGGCGATAGTGGGCTCACGCCTGCCCAGATCCCGAGTGGACCTGGGGTTTTACGACGTGAGGTTGTCGACCCGGAGCAGACCGTGGGCTCGCGCGAGCGCGTCTCGTAGCTCGCGGTTCTCGGTTCGCAGTTGCGCGATGTGCTCGTGCGCGAGTTCGAGGCGGCGTCGCAGCGAGTCCGTGCTGGCCCGGCTGTCAGTGTTGGAAGCGGTTGCCCCCGGGTTGGTTTCGTTGCGACTGTGTTGGCGCAGCTGTTCGATGCGTTCGCGGAGCTCGGGCTGGGTATAGAGCCACGATCGCGAGACGCCCGCTCGCCTGGCAAGTCCGGCGACGGTGAGCAAGCTGTCTCCATCGGCCATGGCCTCCAACACTGTTCGCGCTCGTTGCAGGGTCTGCTCGTGGCGGGCCTGCGCGGCGCGGGCCAAACGTGCCGTTCCGTCAGCATGCATCGGTGTCACCGGGCCTGTGGAGTGGCTGTGGTGGTGCAATCGCACGATGTGCAACTCCCGCCGCAACTTTCGGGCCGGTCGAGGATGGTGATGATCGACAGCAAGTTCTTCTCCACGGTGCGGTTCATCTCGACCACCCGCTGCTGGCCGTGCTGCGCGGCTCGTTCGATCAGGGTCCGGGTTGCGTCGAGCTGGCGGCGGTGCTCGGGCAAGAACTCGGCGGTGGTGACGAACATCGGGCAGGTCAGGCAGGCGTTGGCGTATTCACAACTTCGCTGAAGAGGCAAGGCGCAGTAGCCGTTTGGCAGTGCCATCTGCGCACGGGCGAGGTTGTTCTTCATCCAGACTGCCTCGGCCAGCGGCCCGGAATCCGGCGCAAGGGGTCTGCCGGCGACGTCCACCTTCACTGCTTGTTCCCACTGCTCGCGAATCGTCTTGTCCGACAGGCGAGCATAGTGCGACGTCATCTGATGAGAGGAATGGTCGAGTAGTCGCCGGACCGTCTCCTGGGGAACCTTGTTGTTGATCAGCCGAGTTCCGAAGGTGTGCCGCCATTGGTGCGGGGTGACGTGGACCGGCTGGCCGAGTTCGTCACGCACGGTCGCAGGTGCGCAGCCATTCGGCGAGTTCGCCCCGGAAGGTGGCCGGGCTGAAGCCGAAGTGCCCGTCCGGATTTCGGGTCGGCCGAGGCAACAGGCACGTGCCGAACGGGAATTCGGCGAGCACGGTTTGCTGCTGGATGCCGATGGCCGCCGCGAGGTCGACGCCGATCGGCACGAACGCGTCCCGCCGCATCTTGTGGTTGGTGTAGTGCAGGTACGGGGCGCGCTGCTCGTCTCGGGTGATGCAGCCGAGCAGGAGGCGGCAGGCGTCGCCGACACGAAGACCGGTCGCCATCAGGATCTTGGCGATCAACCGGCCACGCGGGTCGCGGAATCGGGCGATATTGTCCTCGAGTTCCAGCTGGGCCATCACCGTTTCCGACAGCGCGCGCGGTGCGCCCATCATCCGGCGTGGGTAGTCCTCGCGGTAGATGTCGACCCGGCCGTCGATGCGTGGCTCCCAGCCGTGCTGACGCGCCGCGCGCAGCAGGCCGGCCAGGGTGCCGATCTGTCCGGTGCGGGTTTTCGCGTCCGGGTACCGCACCGCGAGATGCGCGAGGTGCGCCTCGATTTGCTCGCGAGTCAACGCCTCCGGTCCGCGCTGCAGCGACGGGCACGATTGCGCAAAGAAGGTGACCGCGCGCACGTCGGCGACGACCGTGCCGATCCCGATCCCGGTCGACAACCGCCAACGGGCCCACCGTTTGGTCAACGCCCGCAACCACATCGGTCCGATCGCGTCGAATCGGATCGTCGTGTCGCGACCCGGGTAGCCGATCCGCCGCAGCAGCCACACATCCCGCGGATACTCCGCGTCCCAACCCACACCCTCGATCAGGTCGGTGACGTACCCGATCGCATCCAGCAGGAACCGGCGTTCGATGCTGCCTCGTCTGGTCGAGAACCCCAGGGCAGCAGTCCATTCCGCAGGACTACGGTCCAGAATCGAGGGGACTCCGCTGTCCGGTAACCGAACCAGCAGCCGGTGCAGCAGGTCCGGGCGAGTCTTGGTCCGGCGATCGTCGACCCGACGCTGGATCGCGTACGCGACCTCGATCCGCATCGGCAGTGGCAACCTCCGCAGATCGAAACAGTCTCGGCCGAAGATCTCACAGTCGAGCAGATAATCCTCGATCGACGGTCTGCCGTGCCGTATCCACCGGCCGCGGTGGGTCCGGCACAGTCCCGCTTCACCTTCCGCGTCGAGCCCGCAACCGCGGAAACGGCAAGGTCCTCCTCGCCGCAAGGCGGGACCCCTGTGATCGGCGGCCCAGGTTTGCCGATCGCAGCAACCCTCACGCCGCCAACGCAGCAGGTGGGTGTGACACAGGCCGCGGTCGTCACGGGCGCGGCGGCAGCCGACGACCTCGCACGCCGGGGGTTCGGCAAGCCACCGGATGTTTGGCGGCGCCGTCGATGCCCACGATTCGGGTTCCGGCCGACCGGTGGCAACCCAACGCAGGTGGTGTGCCTTGCACATGCCCGCCAGAACACCGATCCGGTCACACTCGGCGACCTTGCAGACCGGGCCGCCCACGATCGGGTCCGAGAGATCGACGAATATGACCTCTCCCGCGAATTCCGGCCGAAGCTCCGCGGCGATCCGGGCGATCAGACTCGGCTCGCCGACCCGCTGCGGAGCCGGGATCGCATTCACGGCAACCACTCCGGGGATACCTCGGCCAGCACGCCGGCAGTCACCAACGCACGTCGGGCATCTTCGATGTCGAGATGGCTGTAGGTGTCGATCGTCGTGGAGATCGATGCATGACCGAGCAACTTCTGCACGACCTCTGCCGTGACGCCGCGACGAAGCAGATCGGTGGCATAGCTGTGCCGGAATTGATGGGGGACGAACGAGATTCCGGTGCGAGCCCGCAACAGTCGCACGAGACGATGCACGCCGGCGTAGCTCATCGGTTCACCCACCGGCGGCCTCCACAGGTTCACGAACACGTAGTCGCAGTCCAACGCGCCGTACTCGTCGTGCAGATAGTCCGCATACAGTCGAATCAGACCCGCGTCGGCCGGGACCTCACGATTCCAGGTCTTCGCCCGCGCATGGTTGACATTCACCCGCCGCCGGACCGCTACCAGCCTGCGCCGGGCGTCGATGTCCTCGTGCCGAAGACCAAGGGCCTCACCGACTCTCAGGCCCGTACCCCGCAGTAGCGCGAGCAGGAACCGATCCCGCAGCCGGTCGCACGCGTCGATGAGGGTCTTCGTCTCGACCGAACTCAGCTCGCGCGGAACGCGACGCCCCGCCCGCAACGCGATCGTGCGATGCCGCTCCGGTCGAGTTCCCAGATGCGCCAGGAACGGCTGCCACGGCCCGCCCCGGCCGCCCGGCCGCCACCGCGTCAACAACTCACCCAACTCGACGCCGTGCCGTTGGTGGAACTCGTAGAACGACGCCAGCGCGGACAGCTTCCGGTTCACCGTTGCGGCCGAAACGTTTCCGTCGATGCCCGGCAGCGCCGTCACCCGGGCGCTGCCGCGGGCAGAACTCGACAGGCGCAGCCATGCGACGAACCGGCCGATATCCTCGAGGACGACCGCGGTCCAGTCGAGGTCACGTAATCGTAAGTATGCGAAGAAGTCTCGCAAAATCGTGCGCGTACGCTCGCACGGTGTTGGGCGAGCGCTCGATCGCCGTCAGGTGCGCCAGGAATCGCTCCGCCGGATCCACCACAACGCCACCACTCATCAAGGTCGCCGATTCGACACCAGACGGCATAACCACCCGCTGCACGTGCACCCTGTCTCCTGTCGTAGACAGGGCGAAACTTACATGTCCATCACACGCGATCAGGGAGGCTCGCCGCACCTATTTGGACATCGTGGACAGCCCACACCCACAGTCAGATAACCGCCGCCATGCTCGACCGGCTTCTGCACCGCTCCATGGTGCTCAACCTCGACGGCGACTCCTACCGGCTCCGCGACCACCACGCGGCCGCAAACAAGCTCCGACAAGCCACCACCGGCACCCGCACACCGCTACAATAACCACGCCCTCAGGTGAGGAATTTCGACGAGCACAACTGAGGAATTTCGACGAGCGTCATCAGCAGGACCGGCGAGCAACCCGAACAGCGCTCGCAGCGGCTTGACCCCTACCCGACGGCGGGCCTGCGCCAGCGCCGAGGATCCCGGCTGGGCCACCGCCAACCCGCCCAGACCCGCGGTCAACCGCGCCCACACCTGCCGATGACCGATATCGGCGAACAACCCCGCCGCAAGCAGCGCGTACACCACCACTCGCGATGGGAGATCACGCACGCGCTGCTGCACACTCATGGTCGAGGCGAGAACCTCATCGGCCATCTCGAAGGGGACGACCTGGGTCAACTCGCCGAGGTGACCCGGCGCGAACGGACCCGCGGCAACAACCGTCGAGCGACGAATGGCAGTCTGAACAGACAGCGGAACTCCCAGGTGAAGGGTCGTCTTGCGAGGACAACCCATCGGTACCGGGAGTTCCGCTGTCCCACGCACCGACACGCCGATGCACAACGTGTCACACTTGCCCCAACAGTCACACGCTTAACTACGCGGCATTGCCTCTAACGGGGCTTCGCCCCAGCCCGACGAGCCGTGTCTTCGACTGCCGGTGGGTTGGGGGCTCCGGTCGGTTGGAGACCGTGACCGGCGGACCGGTCCGGTGTATGAACCGCATAGAGCGGTTAGTTGGCCTGACTGGCCGCCCGTCCGATCGGAGCCCATCATGACCGTAGCGCGATCTGTCGGCGATATCTGGACCCAGATCGACCGGCTCGCGAACAGTATCGGCGAGCAGCTCGCCGGCGATCCCGACGCGCACATCGTCACCTCCCTGCCTCGCTCGGGAACTCTGCGTGCCGCCCGGCTGCTCGCCGAGATCGGTGACGCCCGCGGCCGCTTTCCCACCGCCGACTCGCTGGCCTGCCTGGCACGCGTCGCACCCTCGACCCGCCAGTCCGGCAAAGTCAAAGCCGTCAGATTCCGGTGGGGAACCAACAAACAACTCCGGGACGCCCTCTGCGACTTCGTCGGCTACTCCCGCCACGCCAACCCCTGGGCCGCCCAGCTCTACGCCAACGCGCGATCCCGCGGTCACGACTACCCCCACACGCTGTGCGCATCCTCGGCCGAGCCTGGGTACACATCATCTGGCGCTGCTGGCAAGACAACATCGGATACGACCCGACCAAACATCACGCGCTTCAGGCCGTCCTGAACTCGGACCAACCGATAGCGGCATAAGACGTCAGAGAGGTTGACACAGGGCAACTGATGGCTGCTCCGACGGGCCCAAGCTCGCGTGCTCGGTGCACACTCACGGGAGTACCACTCAGCGTGATCCTCATCGCCGTGCCTTGGGTAAATAGCTGAGCCGCAATATGTCGCCCTGTGCAGCAACGAGCGCGTGTAGGTGTTCAAGCTGACCGAACCTCGCGCTGCGGCCAACAGAATGTCGCCAGCGGCCGGCGCCAACTCGCATCCGCCGACGAGGAAGGCGAACCCACGACAGCCGCAACGGCGGTTCCGCGGCGAGTTGGGGCCCCCATCTGTCTCGCTTCCCGGCGAAGCAGCATCAGCAGCTGCCTCAGGTTGTCGCGCAACGATGTTCGAGAATATGGATTCTGGCACCACCAACTGTGGGATCTGCGGATAGGCGAACCTACGCCGACTCCCCAAGTGTGCCGGCGTCAACGCCTCGACTCGCTCGCACCGTACTTCCCAAGCGAAATGCCGACAACCAGCGACGGTAAATCTCAGGGTCCTCGTCTCGCTTCGAAGTTGGCCGAAACGCACCAATCTCGACGTCAACGCCGCCTGACTGCGTGGGAAGCGGCCTGCAACCGGCTGGGGATGCAGTGATACGTTCTGCTCCGCGACGGCGACCGGCGTGAACTGCGTCACGAGTACATCGCTGTCGACCTTCGGTGAACCGTCCCGCCTTCCGTCCCCGCCTGCCGGTCGCTACCGCTGCACGGGAAAGAAGCGGCCAGGCGGGTCAATCAGCCCTTCCAGGTAAGTCGCCAAGGCGCGCGGCCCCGCGGCCCCGATGATCACCGTCCTCGCCAGTAGGGTGGCCGTTTCTCCCGGAACGAGCGCGGCCCCTCCTGCGCATCCTCGCTGAGGTAGACCGGCTCCCAGATCCGGTCGGCCTCGTCGAGTGCGTCGTGCCAGCCACGGTCGGCCGCCGCATAGACCATCGCCTTGGAGGCAGCGACCGACAGCGGCGCGTTCGCGGCAATCCGCTCACCGAGGGCCTGGACGTCCGCACGCAGCCGCCCGGCCGTCGAGATCTCATTCACCAGCCCGATCTCGCGCGCCCTCGCGGCGTCGATCGGGTCACCGGTGAGCAGGAGCTGCAGGGCGACCCGCGGCGGGATCAGCCAGGGAAGGGGCGCCGCCCAGGGTGACCCCCGGCCGACCTTCACTTCGGTGACGGCGAACCGGGCGCTCTCGGAGGCGACCACCAGATCGCACATCTGGGCCAGCATGAAACCGCCGGCAAAAGCGACCCCGTTGACCGCCGCGATGGTCGGCTTCGAGACCTGCACCGTACGGCCGAAATAGGGGATGAAGTCCCGTACCGGCACCGCCGTCCCCTCGTCCGCCATCTCCTTCAGGTCGCCGCCCGCGCAGAAGGCCTTGTCGCCGGCGCCAGTGAGCACCAGCACACTGGCGTCATCGTCGGCGTTGAACCGCTCGACGTTCTCGAACAGCCCGGCCCGCACCCGGGAGTTGATGGCGTTGCGGGCCTGGGGACGGTTGATGGTCACCCAGGCGACCTTGTCGACGACCTCGTAGGTCACCGCTTCGGCCTCGGTTGACTCAGATGTGCTCATCGTCATCTCTCAGTACGACTTGGGTAGGCCCATGGTGTGCTGGGCAACGAAGTTCAGGATCATCTCGCGACTGATCGGCGCCGTCCGCAAGAGCCTCACCGGACCCCACAGGGTCGCCAGTCCGTACTCGGTCGCCAGTCCATTGCCGCCGTGGGTCTGGATCGCCTGGTCGAGCGCCATCATGCCCGCCTCAGCGGCGGCGTACTTGGCCATGTTGGCCGCCTCGGCTGCTTGCAGGTCACCGGCGTCGTGCAGCCACGCGGCACGCTGTGTCATCAGGCGGGCCAGCTCGGCGTTGATCTTCGCATTCGCCAACGGGTGGGCCACGCCCTGGTGCGCGCCAATAGGGACGCCCCACACCTGCCGCTGCCGCGCATAGTCGCCGGCCTTGTCGAGTGCGTACCGCGCGATGCCGTTGCCAATCGCCGCCCCCATGATGCGCTCGGGGTTCAGACCAACGAACACCTGCCGCAAGCCCTGTCCCTCGACACCGATCAGGTTGTCGGCGGGCACGCGCACCTCGTCGAAGAACAGCGTGAACTGCTTCTCCGGCGACGTCATCTCGACCGGGATCAACGTCTTGGTCAACCCGGGGGCGTCCGTGGGGACGATCACGAGGCTCAGTTGACCGCGACCCGACTCGTCGGTGCCGGTCCTGGTCACCACCAGAATCGCGTCCGCCTCGTCGACACCCGAGATGTAGTACTTCGTGCCGCGCAGCACGTAGTCCTCGCCGTCGCGGGTGGCCGTGGTCTTCACGCCGTGCGAGTTGGAGCCCGCATCGGGCTCGGTGATGCCGAACGACATGATCGACTCACCGCTGACCAGACCCGGCATCCAACGCCTGCACTGCTCCTCGGTCCCGAACGACTGGATGATCGAACCGCAGATCGCCGGAGACACCACCATCATGAACAACGGGCAGCCTGCCGCGGCGAGCTCCTCGGCGACGATCTGCAGCTCGTAGACACCCGCACCGCCACCGCCGTACTGCTCGGCCAGGTTGACACCCAGGAATCCTTGCTTGCCGACGGCCTGCCACAGCTCGGTGCTCTTGCGCCCCGACTTCGAGGCCTCGACGAAGTACTCGTGCCCGTACGAACGCCCCAGCGTGCCGACCGCGTCACGTAGCGCCAGCTGCTCCTCAGTCTCGCGAAAATCCATGGTCCACTCCCTTGCACTTGTTGTGAGTTCGTGCTCTGCTCTTGTCCGCACCTGTCACCCGGCCTCTGCCAGGTCGTCGTGCCGGTCGATCACCGCGAGCAGGTCGCCGCCGTCGACGACATCGCCGACTCGGGCCGCGACCACCCGCACGACCCCGTCGTGCGCCGTGGTCACGGTGTGCTCCATCTTCATCGCCTCCAACACCAGCAGCGGCTGGCCTTGGACGACGGCATCCCCCGTCGCCACGGCAACTCGCACGACCGTGCCCGGCATCGGGGCCGTCAACGAACCTGGTGAGGCGGCCGCCTCCGTGAGGCTGATCCGCGGCTCACGGGTCAGGCGGCAGTATCCCAGCGGGCTGTCCACGTGGGCAGTGCAGTGGTCGCTGTCGCCGTGGATGACCACCTGGTACGTGCGACGCACGCCCTCCACCTCGAGGTCGACCCGGTCCGGACCTACCCCATGCAGGACCACACCGGCCAGATCCTCGTCATCCACCCCCAGCCTCACCACACCCCTGACGAAGACGTATGCGACGCGGTGCGCGCTGTCCTGAACCTGCCACGTGACCGTCTGCCGTTGGGAGGCGTTGTTGCGCCAGCCGGTGGGAATCGTCTCCTGTACGGTCGCCGCCGCCCGTTTGCGCATGGCGAGCGCGAGCGTCGCCGCAGCCACGTGCAGCTTTTCGGAATCCGGCCCCAGGGGAAGCCCCAGCTCGCCGGGGCTGTGCCGGGTCAGGAAGCCGGTGTCGGTCTGCCCTGCACGGAACTCAGGATCCCGCAGGATCCCCACCAGCAAGTCGCGATTGGTGACGGGGCCGTGGATGCGGGCCCGGGAGAGCGCGCCACTGAGCCTGCTCAGCGCCTCGCTTCTGGTAGGTGCCCAGGCGATCACCTTGGCGACCATCGGATCGTAGTATGGGCTGATCACCGACCCGGCCTCCACGCCGCTGTCGACACGCAGGCCCAGGATCGGGTCGAACTCGAAGGTGTCGACCGTGCCGGTCTGCGGGAGAAACTGGTCACGGGGATTCTCTGCGTACAGCCTCGCCTCGACGGCATGACCGCTGATGACCGCCGCGGACGCCTCCGTCGGCATGGGCTCGCCCTGGGCCAGCAGGAGTTGCATCCGCACCAGGTCCAGGCCGGTGACGAGCTCGGTGACCGGGTGCTCTACCTGCAGTCGCGTGTTCATCTCCAGGAAGTAGTACTGCCCGTCACTATCCATGACGAACTCCACGGTGCCGGCACCGACGTAGCCGACCGCAGCCGCGGCGGCAACCGCCGTCCGGCCCATCTGCCGGCGCAAGGGCTCACTCACCGCCGGGGAGGGACTCTCCTCGATGATCTTCTGGTAGCGCCGCTGGATCGAGCACTCCCGCTCGAACAACGAAACGACGGTGCCATGACGATCCCCCAGCACCTGCACCTCGATGTGGCGCGGGTCGACGAGTAGCCGTTCGACGAAGACCGTCGCATCGCCGAACGCCGCGGCGGCCTCTCTCTGCGCGGAGGCAACTGCTTCGGGCAGGTCCGCGGGACCGGCCACGGTACGCATGCCGCGGCCACCACCGCCAGCGGACGCCTTCACTAGCAACGGGTACCCGATTCCGTCGGCCAGCGCCCGGACCGCGTCGTCGTCCAGGCCGGTGACGTCGGCCCCGGGAAGCAGCGGCACACCCGCCTCGGCCATCAGCGCCTTGGCGGCGAGCTTCGACCCCATCGCCTCGATCGCCCCGGCCGATGGGCCGACGAAGGTCACTCCGGCGGCGATGCAGGCGCGCGCGAAAGCAGCCTGCTCCGACAGGAAGCCGTAACCGGGGTGGACGGCGTCCGCGCCGACCCGCAGTGCTGCACTCACGATCAGGTCGGAGCGTAGATAGGTCTCCGCGGCTGTCGACCCAGGAAGGCGAACGGCCTGGTCGGCCTCGGTGACGTACGACGCCGACGCGTCGGCGTCGGAGTAGACGGCCACTGTGCTGATCCCCATTTCGCGACAGGTGCGGAAGATCCGCCTGGCGATTTCGCCACGATTGGCGACCAGAAGCGTGTCGATCGGGTTCATCTCTCTCACATCCTGAAAACGCCGTAGCCACGCTGGCCACGGATCTCGGCGTTGTGGATCACGGACAGGCAGATGCCGAGGACGGTGCGGGTGTCGCGCGGATCGATGATGCCGTCGTCGTACACACGCGCACTGTTGGCCAATGCGGTCTGCTCCCGCTCGATCTGGCTCTGGACCGCGGCCCGCATCCGGGCGTCTCCCTCCTCGTCGAACGGCAGACCCCGGTCGGCGGCGGACTGCTTGGCCACGATCGACATGACCCCCGCGAGCTGTTGCGGGCCCATCACCGCGGTCTTGGAGTTCGGCCAGGAGAACAGGAAGCGTGGCCCGAACGCTCGCCCGCACATGCCGTAGTTGCCGGCCCCGTAAGACACCCCCATATTGACCGTCAGGTGCGGCACGCGACTGTTCGTCACCGCATTGATCATCTTGGCGCCGTCCTTGATGATCCCGCCCTCCTCGTAGGCGCGGCCGACTATGAAGCCGGTGGTGTTCTGCAGGAACAGCAACGGGGTGTCCACCTGGTTGGCCAGCTGGATGAACTGGGTGGCCTTCTCTGCCTCCTCGCTCAGCAGCACTCCCCGCGCGTTCGCCAGCAGGCCGATCGGATAGCCGTGCACGGAGGCCCACCCGGTGACCAGTGAGCTGCCGTAAAGCGGCTTGAACTCGTCGAACCGCGACCCATCGATGATCCGGGCCAGCACCTCGCGCGGGTCGAAGGGGATCTTGGCGTCGGCCGACGGGATGCCCAGCAGGTCGTCGGCCGGGTAGAGAGGCTCCTCGGGCAGCTCCGTCGGTCCCGGTCCCAGCTTCCGCCAGTTCATCCGGCGCACGATCTGACGTCCGATCCGGATGGCGTCCGCCTCGTCCTCCGCCAGGTAGTCCGCCAGCCCCGACCGGCGGGCGTGCATGTCCGCGCCGCCCAGCGACTCGTCGTCGGACTCCTCGCCGGTCGCCATCTTGACCAACGGCGGACCGCCCAGAAACACCTTCGCCCGGTCGCGCACCATCACCACGTAGTCGGACAGCCCGGGCAGGTACGCCCCACCGGCGGTGGCGTTGCCGAAGACAAGCGCGACGGTCGGCACTGCCGCTGCTGAGTGGTCGATCAGGTCGCGGAAGATCCGCCCACCGGGAATGGCCACCTCGGCCTGAGTCGGGAGGTCGGCGCCTCCAGACTCCACCAGCGTGACGATCGGCAAGCGGTTTTCCTTGGCGATCTCCATAGCCCGAAAGACCTTCTTGAAGCTATGCGGGTTGAGCGTACCGCCGCGCACGGTCGGGTCGTGGGCGATCACCATCACCTCGACCCCTTCGATAACCCCGATGCCGGTGACCAGGCTGGCGCCGACGGTGAACTCGGTGCCCCACGCGGCGAAGGGCATCAGCTCCAGGAACGATGCGTCCTCGTCCAGGAGGAGCTCGATGCGTTCGCGCGCCAACATCTTCCCGCGTTGACGGTGACGCTCGACATACTTCTCTCCGCCGCCGGTGAGCGTCGTAGCTAACAGGTCCTCGATCTCGGCGAGGTCCCTCAGCAGCTCCGCCCTGTTCCGCTGGAAGCCCTCGGCCTGGCGGTCGACACGGTCGTTCAAGACGTGCACGGCTTCTCCTCGTTCGCTGGGACGGTTCCGATTGCTCCGGGTGGGACGGATGCCTCGTCCGGCGGTTGGCCGCCGTTACCGGCCATGCCCGACAGGAGGATCGCCACGATGTCCTCCACGATCTGCTCCAGCGGGTGCTGCCCCTGGACCTCGTACCAATGCGGAAACGAATTGAGCCCGCCGAAGACGAACTTGACGAAGGGCCGCACGGGGAGCTCACGGAACTGGCCGTGCTCGACACCATCACTGACGATGGTCGCCAACACGTCTTCGTACCGGCGCCTGGCCGCGACCAGCGACGGCGGCGCGGACTTGGACATCAGCACGGCCTGGGTGTCGGCCAGAACTCGTCCGTCCACCGTGTTGATGACGTCACTCACGTGCGAGTGGACGAAGGCCCTCAGACGCTCCAAGGGTTCCTCGGTGGCGACCTCGGCCGCACGTGCCTCGGCCCGCTCGCTCACCGTGGTCAGCAGGCCGGCCAGGAGCTCACTCTTGGCCGACACGTAGTAGTACAGGCTCGCCTTCGACAACCCGACCCGGCCACCGATCTGCTCGAGTGTGGCGGCGTGGTAGCCCGTGGCGGCGAATTCCTCGGCGGCGGCGGCCAGGATTACCTTCCTCCGCTCTGCGTGCCGAAGGGCGATCCGGCTCTCGTTGGGACGTGGCGTCATGACCTCGGACTCCGGGGCAAGGGCTCGGTGCCGTCCGGCGGGATCATCAGTCGTCGATCTCCATGAGCAACAGTGCCTCTCCCATCGCCTTGCCCTGCGCATCGACGCGCAGCGACGTCGTCCCGCCACCACCCAGCGCGGAGGTCAGCACGAAGTTCAGCGCCCCGAGCTTGGGGAGCTCGTAGCGGCGCACCTCTCCCAGACAGATCCCGGCGAAGTGCCTGGCAACCCGCTCGGCGGTCACCTCACGCTCCAGCAGCACGTAGTCGGACCGGTCCCGCGCGATAAGTCCGATATTGACGGAGTCGCCCTTGTCGCCAGACTTGGCGTGAGCAATGTCGACGAGCCGCTTCATTTGTTCTCCTTCACGACAACCTGGGGATCCACTGCGGTCTTTGGTATGAGCGTCGGCCAGTAGGCCATGACCTGACTCGGCTGTCCGCGGCCACTCGCGAGAAGTCCGGTGCAACCGGGCGGTCCCATGACCAGCGGAGCAATTTCTTTTGCGAACCTGCGCACAACGTGCTTCTCGTCGGCGAGGACCGAAACCCTCAGGACCACCTCGGAGGGCTGCGCGGCGGGCGTCAACGTCCCGTGGACGGAGTCGTAGCCCACGAGGGCCGTGTGGATGTCGCGAAAGTCGAGATCCAGCTCCTCGAGGCGTGTGCGCAGGATGCCGTCGGCCGCCTTGGCCTTCTTGACAGCGTCCGGCCAGGCGTATGTGATCAGGGCCGATGCTCGGAATCCGTCCGGGTAGGCCATCGAGACCTTCAAGGAGTCCGTGGGCGGTCGTCCTCGCGCTCCCGAGACCTCCACCCGGTCGTCACCGACCTGACGCAGCTCGACGCCGGTGAAGTCCGCGGTCACATCCGGTGACAGATACGTCGTCGGGTCACCCAGCTCGTAGAGGAGCTGCTCGGACACCGTCGCACTCGTGACGAGACCTCCCGTGCCGGGGTGCTTGGTCACGACGAACGTCCCGTCATCGCCGACCTCGACGATCGGATATCCCACGTGCGCGAGGTCCGGCACGTCCTGCCAGGCGCCCTGGAAGCTTCCGCCGGTCGCCTGGGCGCCGCACTCGATGACGTGTCCGGCGATCGTGCCCGCCGCGAGACGGTCCCAGTCGTCCCACGCCCAGCCCATCTCGTACATCAGTGGGCCCAGGACCAGTGCCGGGTCGGTGCACCGTCCGGTGATGACGACATTGGCGCCCTCGGCCAGGGCTCGTGCGATAGGTTCGGCACCGATATAAGCGTTGGCGCTCGCCAGGCGGTCCGCGATCGTCTCGAACGACTCGCCGGTGTCGAGATTGGTAAGCTCGACCCCTTCGCCGCGCAACCGGTCGAGATCCCCCATCACGTCGTCGCCGGTGACGATGCCCACGCGTAGGCCGGTCACACCGATCTCGGCTGCGAGGTCGAGCAGCGCCTGCCCGCAACCCAGCGGGTTGATCCCGCCCGCGTTGGCGACCACCTTGATGTCCTTGTCCATACACTCCTGGAGGATCTCCGACATCATGACGATGAAGTCCGTGGCGTAGCCGGCGTCGGGGTCCCGCTCCTGCTGCTTGCGCAGCACAGACATTGTGATCTCCGCGAGATAGTCCAACGTCAGGTAGTCGATGTCACCGCCTCTCACCTGTGCGCCGGGCGCGGCAAGGGAGTCGCCCCAGAAACCCTGCCCATTGGCGATTCTGACTGTTCTCATGTCACATCCCCTTCAGAAGTTGCTGATGGTGCGGGGTTCTGCTGGGCCTGGGCTACCACGGTGGTCACGGTGGTCACGATGTCGTCGACACTGCAGCCTCGTGACACATCGGCAAACGGTCGGGCGAGCCCCTGGAGCACCCCCCACGCCCGAGCTCCCGCCAACTGTTCGGCGACTTTGTAAGCGATGTTCGCCGACTCCAGGCTCGGGAAGATGAAGATGTTCGCGCGGCCCGCGACAGGGCTGTGCGGAGCCTTCAGCCGGGCGACGTCCGGCGAGACAGCGGCGTCGAACTGGAGCTCACCGTCGGCGATTTCGGTCGGAAATCGCGAGCGGAATGCGTCGGCCGCCGCACGCACGCGCCGCGCCTGCGACGCCCGAGAGCTGCCTAGGGTCGAGAAGGATACGAAGGCGACCCGTGGCGTGGTCGGCATCAACGAACGCCAGGTCGCGATCGTGGCCGCCGCGATGTCCACCATCTGGTTCACGGTGGGAGACGGTGTCACGACGGCGTCTGCAAAGGCCATGACCTCCGTCGAGGCCCGGGGCTTCCTCCCGACCTCGAGGAAGACGACACCACTCGCGGTGTTCCGCCGTGGCGCCAGGCCGATGCAGTCCAGGCCGGCGCGCAGCATATCGGCGCTCGTCGAGCTGCTGCCCCCCACCGCGGCGTCGACCCGACCGCTGCGCACCAGCAGCCCGCCGCAGTACGCCGGCATGGGCTTCCCATCGCTGCCTTGGTAACGCGAGGACGGGAGTATCGAGCCAGCGAGGAGTTCTTCGACAATCGCGTCCTCGATCGGATCGATGATCTCCATGGCCGAGAGGTCGGTGCACACATCGTCCGCAGTCTCCCGGATGACGGATCGCCTACCGAGGAGGACGGGACGGCAGATGCCTTGCTCGGCGACCTGCAGGGCGGCGCGGACCATCCGTGACTCTTCTCCGTCGATGAACAGGACCTTCATCCTCGTGCCGACATCTGCGCCAGTGACGACTCCTTGCCGCTGCTCGACGCCCAGCCACCCGCTCACCCGCGTACCGCTCCGTGACGTGCTCACGCTCCGAGCGGCGATGTCGAAGCCGTCTACGGCCTCCCTCTGCGGAATGCGGTCTCGGGCCGCCAGCCGGCGATCTGTCAACGTTTCCTGCCCCAGCCGGTACTCCAGAGGTTCACTGGCCACTCCTTCACGTGATGGCTCACCCAGGTCTCGAACAATAGTCGATAATCCGACCGAGGGTTGAAAATTCGTAGACATGCCATCAGCGATCGGGTGTTCATGCCCGCCATGAACGGACCGCAGATCCCGCGCCGAGGCGAATTCGACCAACTCCGCTTCGGCCACCGTGTGGTGGCCCAACTCAAAACGATCTCGTGTCATCGTGGCGGCAGTCGAACGGCCCCGTCGAGCCGAATCGTTTCGCCATTGATCATCGGATTGGCGACGATAGCCTCGACCAGTTGCGCGAATTCACTCGGATCACCCAGCCGACGTGGATGCAGTGACGAGGCCTCGAGTGCACTCAATGCCGCCTCTGGAAGCGAAGCGAGCATCGGCGTCTTGAACAGTCCCGGGGCGATGGCGTTGACACGGATCAGCAGCGGTGCGAGATCGCGGGCGATCGGCAGGGTGGCAGCCACCACCCCGCCCTTGGAGGCCGAGTATGCAGCCTGACCGACCTGACCGTCGAACGCCGCGCCCGAGGAAGTGTTGATGATGACGCCGCGCTCCCCGTCGATCGGGTCATTCTTCGAGATGGCGTATGCCGCAAGTCGGAGGACGTTGAAGGTGCCGATCAGATTGACCTTGATGACCTTCTCGAACGCGTCGAGCGGGAACGGTCCGTTCCTTCCGACCGTCTTGACGGCGTTGCCGATACCGGCGCAGTTTACGGTAATTCGTAGCCGGCCATCGGCGTTGGCGAACTCAACAGCCGCGGCTACGGTGTCCTCATCGGTGACGTCGACGGGTATGAAGTGGACCGCATCGCCAAAGCCGGCGAGCATCTCGGTGTTGGCGGTTGGAAGGTCGAGCGCGAACACCTGTGCGCCGTGCTTTGCTAACGACTCCACCGTGGCCAAACCGAGACCAGACGCGCCGCCGGTGACGAGTGCGCTGGTACCTTCAATCTTCATGGATGTGCTCCTTGTATTGAAAAGCGTTGTGCAATAACTTCAGTGAAGCTTCGGAGACCGATCGGTATCGTTCGCTTCACAGGCTCCGCGAGATGAGTTCCTTCATGATCTCGTTGGTGCCGCCGTAGATCTTCTGGACGCGGGCCGCCGCGTAGAGCTGCGCGATCGGGTACTCCATCATGTAGCCGTAGCCACCGAAGATCTGCAGGCAGCGGTCGATAATCTCGACCTGCTTGTCGGTGGCCCACAGTTTCGCCATCGAAGCGGTGGCGGCGTCGAGTGTCCCGTCGAAATACCGCTGAATGCAGTAGTCCATAAAGGCTTTTCCGGCCAGCACCTCGGTCTTGCATTCGGCGAGAACGAACTTGGTGTTCTGGAAGTCGAGGATCGGTTTGCCGAAAGCGTGGCGTTCCTTTGCGTACTTCACAGCCTCGAGTACTGCGGCTTCTGCCATTGCCACACCGGCGACCCCGATAGTGAGCCGCTCGCGGGGCAGTTGCTCCATCAGTTGGTAGAAGCCCGTGCCCTCTACTCCGCCGAGGAGGTTCTCGGTCGGCACCCGCATGTCGGTGAAGGAAAGCTCGCGGGTGTCCTGACCGTGCTGGCCGATCTTCTGCAGCACCCGTCCGCGTTGGAAGCCCACGAGTCCCCTGGTCTCGGCGACGAGCAGTGAGATGCCCTTGGCGCCGAGCTGGTGATCGGTCTTAGCGACGATCACCAGCAGATCGCAGTGCGACCCGTTGGAAATGAACGTCTTGGACCCGTTGATCACATACTCGTCGCCGTCCCGCGTCGCGGTGGTGCGCACAGCTTGCAGGTCGGATCCGGTGCCGGGCTCGGTCATGGCAACAGCGAGCACCATCTCCCCGCTCGCCATCTTGGGGATCCAGCGTTGTTTCTGCGCCTCGGTGGCGTAAGCGGAGATGTACTGCGCCGCAAGTGTGGAGTGCACGGTGAACCCGAAGGCGGTGTCGTGTGCGAGGGCCAGTTCCTGCCCCACCACTATCTCGTGGCCGTAGTTCCCGCCACCACCGCCGAATTGCTCGGGCAGATCCAGACACAGCAGACCGGCAGCGCCTGCCTTGGTCCAGAACTCCCGATCGACCTGGTGCTGCGCCGCCCAGCGCTCCTGGTTCGGTGTCGCCTCTTTGCGGAAGAACTCGGCCGCGTGCTTGCGCAGCAGCTCCTGATCCTCGGTCTCCCAAGGGGAGCGATAGTCAGGGAATAATCTGCTCATGATGCTTACCTTCCAGTGAATTGAGGTGCGCGCTTGTCCAGGAACGCGGCTTGACCCTCGTAGCTGTCGGCGGAGTGCACCGCGACATAGAAATTGCGCCTCTCGTGCTCGAGGCCGTGCGACAACGATGTCTCGAATGCCTGCAGTGCGGCGTCTTTGGCGAGCGCGACGGCGAGAGGGGAGTTCTTTGCGATGCGATGGGCCATGGCCACCGCGTGGGTAACTGCTTCGCCATCGGCCACGACCTCGGCGACGATGCCGGCATTGCAGGCCTGTTCGGCGGAGCTGAGGTCTCCGGTCAGCAGCATCGCCATGGCCTTGGACTTGCCGACCGCCTGCATCAGGCGCTGGGTTCCGCCTCCACCGGGAATCGCACCGAGCTTGACCTCGGGGACGCCGAATTTGGCCGATCGGCCGGAGATCACGATGTCGCTGGCCAGCGCCAGTTCGCAGCCGCCACCGAGTGCCAGTCCCTCTACCGCGGCGATCACGGGTTTCCGAAAGGTACCCAGATCTGCCCAGAACGTGCCCCCGAGTGCTTTGCGTTCGCCGAGCAACGGGTCGTCGCGGATCTTGTCGAACGCGGTGATATCCGCGCCCGCGCAGAACACTCCCTCGGTTCCGGTCAGCACTACTGCGCGCACATTGTCATCGGTCTGGATCGCGTTCAGTTCTGTGTTCAGAGCGGTGAGCAGTTCCTCGTTGAGGCTGTTCTTCGTCCGAGGTCGATTGAGTTCGAGCAGCGCCACCGCCCCGTCGCGGGAAGATCGCAGGACGCTTGTCATCGCGTTGCCGCCTTGTATATGTCAGCGTGCTGTGCCCACATGGTCTTCTTGTCGAGCGTGCCGACGCTGGTCCGCGGCAGTTCATGGACGACCAGCTCTGGGTACGTGCGTGCGGCATGCCGGATGAGGTTGGTGTGGAGCTGGTAGTGGTCGCCATGCGTGGACGGCAGACCCTTGACGATGTCCGTGGTCACGTGCGAGTTCCTCAGATCCGTTCGATGATGGTGGTGTTGGCAGTCCCGTGGGCCTCGCAGATGGTCTGCAGCCCGAATCTGTTGCCGGTGCGCTCGAGTTCGCAGAGCAGGTCGGTCAGCATCCGCGCGCCGGTGGAGCCCAGGGGGTGACCGATCGCGACGGAGCCGCCGTTGACGTTGAGCTTGTCGTCCAGGATCCCGAACTCCTGCTGGAACATCAGCGGCACGCCCGCGAAGGCCTCGTTGACCTCGAACAGGTCGATGTCCTCCACTCCCAGACCCGACCGCTCAAGCGCCTTGTGCGTGGCGTCGAGGATGGCGGTGAACTGGAGGATCGGATCGGCGGCCGCAATCGAGAGGGCCCGGAACCGGGCGCGTGGGGTGAGGCCGTGCTTTTCGGCGAACGCGCGGTCGGCGATCAGTAGGGCCGCCGCGCCGTCGCTGAGTTGCGAGGCGTTGGCGGCGGTGGTGCGTCCGTCGGCGGCGAAGACGGTCCTCAGTGCCGCCATCTTGGCTGGGTCGAGGTCTTCGCGGATACCCTGATCCGCGTCGATCGCCGGGCCCGACGGGTCGTGCGGGTCTGCGCTGATCGGGACCAGTTGGTCACGAAATTTACCCTCCCGGGTCGCGGCCAGGGCCCGCTCGTGGCTGCGAACACTGAATGCGTCCAGCGCTTCCCGGCTTAGCCCGAATTTCTCATTCATCACCTCCGACGACGGTCCCTGCGCCATCTGTGCACCGTCGTATCGCTCCAGTTCCAGCGGAGCGTACTGCGGTCCGAGCGGTGCACCGGGCTGGAATGCCGACGGTATCGCCACCTGGGACATCGATTCGACACCGCACGCGATCGCCAGGTCATAGGTTCCGGCGATGACGCCCTGGGCGGCGAAGTTCACCGCTTGCTGGCCCGATCCGCACTGCCGGTCGATGGTCACGGCGGGCACCGATTCCGGGAAGCCCGCCGAGAGCACCGCGTGCCGGCCGATGTTCGACGACTGCTGATCATGCTGCAGTACGCAACCGGCGATCACATCGTCGACCAGAGCGGGGTCGACTCCGCTGCGCTCCACAAGATTCCGCAAAGTATGGCCGAGCAGGTCCGCCGGATGCCACTCACTCAAAACACCGCCTCGCTTGCCGACGGGTGTGCGTACGGCACCGACGATCACCGCTTCTCGAACTGTCACTTCACATCTCCTTGTTTCGGAGTCCGTATACCATTGAGCGGGATGTCCACCCGTCCGGCCAGTTCTTCCCACTGCGCGGTAGTGCGGGTCGCGAAGATTCGCTCGAGTTCTTCGCGCGTCCCGTCTACATCGAAGGACTCGAGCACCCGGGCCCGGAAGTGCGGCTCGAGCGCCCCCAACGCGACATAGCCGTCGGCGGTTGCGTAGATCCCGTCGGTGGGGATCTCGCCGCCGAGCGGGGCCCCGACGCCCGTCAGACCGTGGCGCACCGCCACTCCCGCGTCGGCTGCGGCGTCGTCGAGGACCACGCGCCGATGCTGCCCGGTACCGGTTCGCACCTTCGCAAGCAGCATCAGCAATGCCGCCGACACAGCGCGTTCGGCGCCGAGGAGGTCCGCGACCGGCACGGTCGGCATCGTCGGTGGCTGCAACATCCCATTTACTGCTTGATAATTCAGATCATGTCCCGGTGTCTCTTCAAGCTCGCCGTCGTAACCGACGATCTCTACGTGTGAGAGTCCTGGATATGTGATGTGCGCGTCGGTGAGTCCGAGCCTGCATAGCGCCGAGGGACGCATAGCGGTGATGAGCAAGGTCTGCGCCCGTCAACTCGATATCCAGCTTGGCGCGCCCATGCGGATCCTTGAGGTCCAGGAATGCGACCTGTTGTGCGCGGACAAGCTTTGAGTACCAACCGGGGGCGGCGGCCGCCAACGGGTCGCCCGCCGGCGGCTCGATCTTCGTCACAGACGCTCCGAGTTCACTCAATCGCGCTGCTGCGAGGGGGCCAGGCAGGTTCACCGCGAGCGACACAACATGAATCCCTACGAGCATCTTCATTCCTTCCATCGTCCGCTATACGAACGTATAGGATACTGTCTAACTGTGCAGGAGTTTGCGAAAAGGAGTCAGATGAGTCCGAGCCCTGACCCGCGCGCCGGCGGAGACGACCTAACTGCGAAAGCGAGAATCCGCAACACCGCGATGGATCTGTACGCGCAATTCGGCGAGGACCGTACCTCGATGCGGGCGATCGCCTCCGCCGCAGGTGTCACGGTCGGGCTCCTCGTGCACCACTTCGGAAACAAGGACGGCATTCGGGACGCCGTTGAGGAGCTGGTGGTCGACTATTTCGCACAGGCCGTCGCACAGGCCCCTGGCGACGGCACAAAGGGGGAAATCACGGCGGCACGCAATCTCTCTGTTGAGCGGATGCTCGAGTCCAATCCCGCCGTGGTGAACTACCTGCGACGCGCCATACTCGATCCCGCCGGGCCGAGGGGCCAGCTTCTGGAGCGCCTGACGGAGCTCATCCGCAACGAACTCACCAAGCTTCGCGACGCCGGCATAGCGTCGACAGACCGACGCGATTCGACGCAGATCATCGGCGTCATGGTCCGTCAGCTTGGACAGCTATTCCTTCAGCCGATGGTCGACACCATGTGGCACCAATTATCCGAAACGGATGAATCAGATGAGGCGAAACCAACGTTGAGAGTAACCGTGCGCGATGCGGGGCGATGGAAATAGATACTTTTTCTCGTTGCACATCGGGTGCCGAGTGATGATCGCGGGCTGCGAAGGAGATTCGGACGGCTCTCGCGGCTCCGCGGTGCGACGCTGATGACTGACGTGATCGGAACGGGCTGCTCACCGGCGTCTTCGGGTCATGACCTCCTGGAACCGGTGCTCGCTCCGCGATTTTCATCGGCAAGGCGAGTTTCGCTGCTATTCGGCGGGCCTGCTCACCGTCGATGTCGCGCGCGACGGCGCGGCATCGAGCGCATCGGGTCTGCCATGCCTCGATGCACCGCACGACCTGGACTGGACACGTCGCGTTGTGGATTCCGTCGATGACCATACTTTTGGATCCCACCGTCGGGGCAGGGCGCGTTCGCGATGCACGATCACCTCGGACCATGGCCGCGCGGCTCTGCCAGACCGCCGGCGGGATCACGCTTTCGGTTCCGGCGGGATCAGTCGACCGAACTGCGACATCTGATTCCCGAAGCGGGAGACCGTTTTCGAGGAGCATCCTCTAGGCGCGCCAAGTCGCCGCGATCGACGACGCGCACGGCAACGTCCTCGCCGAGCGGTTCGAACGCACCGTGCGGGAAGTCCCGGCCGCCGCCTGGTAGCAATCACACGGCCACAGTAGGGGAAGCGTTGGGTATCCGGAGAGTCCGCACCCCGGCCGGAAAGCCGGCGTGGGAGTTCGGCTGCGCGCGTTGCGACCGCCGGTTCGTCACCACCATCAACCTGCCCGCGGATGCCGTGCGGTTCGCCGAATCGAACGGCTGGATCATCGACGACCCCACGCTGTGTCCGGGGTGCGCTGCCGCCGAGGCGACGAACGGCTGACCCCGCGTGTCCGCAGCGACTACGGGATCGCGGAGACGAAATGTCGCGAAGGACTGATCCGGCTCGATCCGCGGCTTTCGCCGCACCCGTTGTGCGGCTAATCCTTTCCGGATGCTCTGTGGGCGGCGGCCGAGTGGATGGATCTTGGATCGGCGGCGATTCCGAGCATGGCGGCGACCCTCACGCCTTGTTGAACCTGCCCTCCCATCTCCTGCGTCGAGTATGAAACTCTTCGAAGCACCGCTCTTTCGGTTCGGCTTGAGCGGGCCTCGGGTCTTAGCCTGGATGCACCGATTCGGTGGTGGGTGGCGGCGGGTTGTGACGACGAAATGCCCTGTCGCGGTGGAAGAATGAGATTTCTCTAGGATCAAATTTCGGCCACAACGAAGGGCATCTCGCAGATGCGATTTTCTGCACACTCGACCGATCAATGCCGCCAGGTTCGACGACCCCAATCTCGTGTCGACCGCCGGGTTGGTGCCGATGATGGCGTTGGCGCACGACAGCGGCCTTCTCGACTTGGCCGAGAAGCATCTGAGCGTGCCGACCGACAAAGGCGCCAACGCCGGAGCAAAGATCGGATCACTGGTCGCGGGCATGGCCGCCGGCGCCGACAGCATCGCCGACATGGCCCTGCTTCGGCACGGAGCGATGGGCACCGTGTTCGACCGCCCATACGCACCCTCGACGCTGGGATCGTTTCTGCGGTCGTTCACCTTCGGCCACGTCCGGCAATTCGACGCCGTCGCGTCGAGGTTCCTGTGCAACCTCGCTGCTCGCACCCCCGCCGTCGCGGGAATCGGCACCGGACGGGTATTGCTGGATATCGATGACACCATCATCGAGGTGCACGGCCACGGCAAACAGGGCTCCGGATAAGGCTACACGGGGATTCGCGGGTTGAACGCGTTGATCGCGACCCCAGGACTCCTGACATATGCGTCGGAGTGGTTGCAGGCTCATCGGTGTGGTTTGGTGCTGTAACGCAGGGTGAGGTTGGTGCCGGGGTAGACGGTGTTGGTGTCGTTGAGTGCTTGGCAGAGTTCGTCGATGGCGGCGG
>JBBSKP010000061.1:0-23611 GCA_038256175.1 Mycobacteriales bacterium | reverse complement strand
TCTGGGCGGACGAACTCCGCAGCAGGTCTTCGATGCAACCGATTGTGCTGCACCATCTTCGGACCCGATCGTGTTGTCCGGCACCGCCACCAGATCGATCAGCAGCACCGGGATCGTGCAATTCGACCGATGCAAGATCATGATCGGCCGCAAGTGGGCGAACACGACCGCTCTCGTGCACTGGCGCGGCGACGAGGTCACCATCATGGTCGATGACCGCCTCGCACGCTCCCTGACCCTCGACAGAACGGTAACCTCACAATTGCTCACCAAAAAATCGTCCACGAAGTCCTGAGACACATTTGTTCAACATGTCCTGAGACATCACACCCCTCAGGAGCGGGGTAAAACGCGCACAGGCGCCGAAGGCGCAATCCTTTGTTCACTTTGCTGTTCCTTTGCCCTTGCCTGAGCCTTCTACGGTGCGGGAGTGAACCTCAAACCTCTCGCGCTGTTCGTCAACCACGATGGCCGCTCCTCGCGAGCGTCCGTGACCTGCCGATATAAGTGCGGGAATGCGTGCGCGCACGAGGTGCCTAATACGTCCGACGGCGAGTACTTCGGCGATATTGTCCGCTCGGCGCTGACCCGGCGGGGGATTCTCAAAGGTAGCGCGGCCGCGGTCATCGCCGTCGGTGCAGGCAGCGTGCTCGCGGCGTGTGGTGCCGATGACAACGGGAATTCCGGCGCCGCCACCACGACTGCGCCCGCCGGCGAGCCCCCGGCGGGCACCCAGTTCACCGCGGTCTCGCCAAACAAAGAAGACGCTGTCGTCATCCCCGAGGGATACGAACAGGGCGTGGTGATCCGCTGGGGCGACCCGATCTTTCCCGGCACTCCGGCGTTCGATTTCGATCACCAGACGCCGCAGGCACAGGAGCGGCAGTTCGGGTTCAACAACGATTTCGCGGGCCTGCTCCCGATCGACGGCCAGCCGAACGCCTTCTTGCTCGTGGTCAATCACGAGTACACGACCGAGCCGTTCATGTTCAAGGGTTACGACAAGGAGAATCCGACCCTCGAACAGTTCCAGGTCGGTGTCACAGCGCACGGCCTGTCTGTCGTTGCCGTCAAGGGTGAGCCTGGATCAGGAAAGCTCACGCCGGAATTCGGACAATACAACCGGCGGATCACCGCGAACAGCCCGTTCGTGGTCACCGGCCCGGCTGCGGGCAGTGCCTTGCTGAAGACGGCGGCCGATCCGTCTGGCACTCAGGTGATTGGCACGTTGAACAACTGCTCGGGCTTCGTAACTCCCTGGGGCACAGTGCTCTCGGGCGAGGAGAATTTCAATCAGTACTTCGCCAACTCCGACAAAGTCAGCGATGACAAGGCAGCGAAAGCGTTGCAGCGCTACGGCTTTGTCGACGGTGCAACCGAGCGCAAGTGGGAACGCTTCGACCAACGGTTCGACCTGGCCCACGAACCCAACGAGGCGCATCGGTTCGGTTGGGTTATCGAGGTCGACCCGTGGGATCCGACCTCGACGCCGATCAAGCACTCCGCACTCGGGCGGTTCAAGCACGAAGCAGCCACCATCCACATCACCAGTGACGGAACAGTTGTCGCGTACTCGGGCGATGATGAGAAGTTCGACTACATGTACAAGTTCGTCTCGTCGCGCAAGATGCAGCCGGGCACCGGGCAGGCGAGCATGCGACACAATCTGACGTTGCTCGACGCGGGCACGTTGTACGTCGCGAAGCTGACCGGCAACGAACCCGACAAGATCGACGGCTCCGGAAAGGTGCCGTCCGACAATGGGTTTGCCGGTACCGGCGAATGGCTCCCGCTGTTGAAGACGGGTGACGACGGCAAAGGCGAGGCGCTCGTCGACGGTATGACCGCCGATGAGGTCGCAGTCTTCACCAGGTTCGCGGGCGACAAGGTTGGCGCGACCAAGATGGACCGCCCGGAAGACTTCCAGCCGAATCCGAAGACCGGCAAGGTGTACGTCGCGCTCACCAACAACGACAAGCGCGGTACCGAAGGCAAGGCGCCCGTTGACGAGGCAAATCCGCGCAACCTCAACAAGAATGGCCAGATTCTCGAGATCGACGACGACCACGCCGGGACCACGTTCACCTGGTCGCTGTTGCTGGTCTGCGGCGATCCGAAGGCGGCCGATACCTACTTCGGCGGCTTCGACAAGAGCAAGGTCAGCGCGATCTCGTGCCCCGACAACCTTGCCTTCGACGATCACGGAAACCTGTGGATATCGACGGACGGCAACGCGTTGAAGTCGAACGACGGGCTGTTCTCCGTGGTACTCGACGGCCCGAATCGTGGTGAAACCAAACAGTTCCTGACCGTTCCGAAGGGGGCGGAGACGTGTGGCCCCACAGTCTCCGAGGCGAGGGTGACGGTATGCGTGCAGCACCCCGGCGAATCGGACGAGGCCAGCGCGGACAGCCCGATCTCGCACTGGCCGGATGGTGGCGACAGCCAACCTCGGCCCGCGGTCGTGTCCGTGTGGAAGAGCGGCGGCGGGCGAATCGGCGTCTGAGGCTAGCTACTGCCGAAGCTGCTGTTCGAATAGCGCGCGAAATCGCCTTGAGCTCCGCTGTATACGTTCACATCGGTACCGCCGCCGATGCCGGGAATGCGGCCGCTGTCGGTGTATTGCCAGAACGTCCACGTCGGCCATCCACCGGGCACCTCAGGGGCGGGATTGCCCCGATAGTCCGCAATCCACAAGGGATATCGGGTGAACTGGTTGGTGTTCGCCATCGCGGTCTGCCAGAACCGCGGATAGGTGTAGATGATCGGCGTCCGCCCGGTCAGCGCTTGGACCGTATTGAGATAGCGGTGCGTCCAGTCGATCAAGGCGCCGGGCGGGAGTCCACCCGAATTCTCGAGGTCGAGGACCGGAGGCATATCGCCCGGGCCGTTGATGCCGAGAACCACGCCCGCGTAGAGCGCCGCTTGCGGCTCGGGCGGCAGATTTGGGCTGGCGTAGTGGTAGGCACCGCGAGCGACGCCGGCGGCGCGCATCACGAGGCAGTCCGCCACGAAGTACGGATTCACGTAGGTCAGTCCCTCGGTCGCCTTCACCATCGCGAAGTCGTGACCGGAGTGCTTGACAGCGAACCAATCGATGAGTCGGCCGTCGATGTGCTGCCACGACGACACGTCCGGTCCCTTCGGAGCGGCTGTCGAGACTGCTGCCGAGGTCAGGGCCAGGGTGCCGGCGAGAGCCAGGGGAACCAAGGTGAGTAGTTTTCGACGAAGTCCGAAGCCAGCCAAGATCATGTGGACCGAGGCTAGCTTGCGCTGTCGCCGCACAGCAAAGCCGCCGACCGGATCGGAACCGCGCAGTTACCAACCGTTGACCGAATAATCTGAGTTACGAGAGTGACACGAGTGCCGATCCGGTCCGGTTGGTGAAGTCACGCAATGTTCACCCGCGCGGCAGTGAACCGACCTACCATCAGATGGTTTGTGAGCCACGGAAAGGTGTGCCGATGGACAGCGGTCATTCGGGCGGTTACTTCGACGGGATCTCCCGTAGGCAGTTTCTCGGCAAGGCTGCGGCAGCCAGCAGCGCGGCGGTAGTCGCGTCGTGGGCGGGCCCGATCATCGACCGTGCGTATGCCGCCGATCCGGGTGGCGCGGGTTCGCTCAACGACATCGAGCATTTCGTCTACTTGATGCAGGAGAACCGGTCGTTCGATCACTACTTCGGCACCTTGTCCGGTGTGCGCGGCTTCGACGATCCGTCACCGGTATTCCGGCAGTACGGTTTTCAGCCCGGTGTCGGGCCGACGCCCAACGGTTACCTCGAACCGTTCCGGCTGGACACCACCATCGGCGCCAATCTGGATGGCGAATGCGTCAACGATCCGACTCACAGCTGGGGCCCGCAGCACCACGCGTGGAACGGCGGAAGGATGGACCAGTGGGTCAATGTCCATCTGCAGCACGAGGGTCCGGGCAACGGTCCCGCGACGATGGGCTATTACACCCGCGCCGACATTCCGGTGCACTACGAACTCGCTGATGCGTTCACGATCTGCGACCACTACTTCTGTTCGGTTATGGGGCCCACGGACCCGAACCGGCTCTATTGGATCAGCGGGACCATCGATCCCGAGGGGAGGTTCGGCGGCCCACTCGTGGAGACCCCGACGCTGATTCCGAAGAACGTCTACTCGTGGCGCACGATGCCGGAGAACCTCGAAGACGCGGGCGTGAGCTGGAAGGTCTACGCCAACAAGGACCTTGGCCCTGTGTCGAGTGTGCTCCTCGACGGAATGCTCGGCTGCTTCAAGCAGTTCAACAACCCCGGTTCCAATCTGGCGCGGCGCGGTCTCGATCCTGCTTTCCCGTTCGATTTCGAATCCGATGTCCGAAACAACACCTTGCCTTCGGTGTCGTGGATCGTCCCCTCGGTCTTCACCTGCGAGCATCCCGCGCTGCCGCCTGCGGGCGGAGCGGTCGGGATCATGCAGGTACTCGACATCTTGACGTCCAACCCGGCCATCTGGGAGAAGACGGCGCTGATCATCAGTTACGACGAGAACGGCGGATTCTTCGATCACGTTGCGCCGCCGACGCCTCCGCCCGGAACCCAGGGCGAGTTTCTCACAGTGCCGCTGAACACAGTTCAGGAATCGGAGAATATCGCCGGACCGATCGGATTGGGCTTTCGCGTTCCGGCGCTTGTGGTTTCGCCGTACAGCCGCGGCGGTTTGGTGTCCTCGGAAGTGTTCGACCACACCTCGCAGCTGCGGCTTCTCGAAAAGCGTTTCGGGGTACCGGTTCCCAACCTGACCCCGTGGCGACGGGGCACGGTCGGCGACATGTCGTCGGCGTTCAACTTTGCGGCACCGCCCAATTCGGCTCGCCCGGCCGTCACGCCGGCAGTTTCACGATTGGGGCCGGCATTGGCGCAATGCAATATCAACGTCGCGGCCGGATTCCTCAATCGTGGCTTCCCGTACCCGGTTCCGCCCAATTCGATGCCGGTGCAAGAGGCGGGACCGCTACGAGGAACACCCTCGGGCGGTTAGGGGTGCCACCGACTTGCCGTACCGTCAACGGTCGATGAGCTGTGATCCGAGGGGAACAAGGGTGAGCCGAGTACTGCGAACGATTCTGGCGGTTGCCGCAACGACGATAGCGACCGCTGGATTGTTGGGCGCCCTGCCAAGTGCGGCGACCGCAGCCCCTGGTCAGGCCGTGCTCGGTGGCGGATCCGGGATCGTCATTCAGAACGCTAGGTGCACCCTCACCTCGATTGGCTTCGACGGCGCGGGACGGCTCGTCGGTCTCACGGCCGGCCATTGTGCTCGGCCGGGCGACGCGGTGGTGGCAGAGACCGCGCGAGGACTGGGACCCGTCGGCACAGTTGCGGTGACCAACCGCTGGTGGGACTACGCGGTGATTCAGTTCGACGCGGGCAAGGTTGTCCCTGTCCGCGATATCGGCGGCATGACGATAAACGGTGTCGGGCCGGACCCCGGCGTATTTCAAACTGTGTGCAAGAACGGCCGGACAACGGGCCTCACGTGTGGGATCGTCTGGGGCCGCGAAGGTGACCAGACGCTCAACCACACTTGCGCGGACCACGGCGACTCCGGCGCGCCGGTGGCGTTCGGCGACCGCCTGGTCGGAATGACAAACGGCGGACGAAAGCTGGAAATCGGTGCCTGGGCGAAGGATTTCCCGTGCAGCGGATCTTCGAACCCGTTCCATACGCCTGTGCTCACGACGTCGATCACCGACATCCTCGGGGTCATCAATTCGGGAGGCGGAGTAGGCGCGGGTTTCCGGCCCATCTAGCGTCTATCCGAGCCAGTCCAGCACCGAGGCGGCCGTCCACGACTGCTGCATACTTCCGAGCGGCTGGCCAGTGAAGGGTTCGTAATACTCGGCGAAGCTGCCGTCGCTTGCCTGTCGAAGTCCTTCGGCGCGAAGCATTCCCGATCGCTCAGCCCAACCGCGCCTGGCGAACGCCCACGAGAACAACCAGCTCATGACAGGCCACACCGGTCCGCGCCAGTACTCGCGTTGCCGGAAGTACTTCGAGACCGGCGACGTCGACGGCGGCAAGGCGTACCGCAGATCTGGGTGCCCGCAGAACCGTGGTCCTTCGAATATGCGGACGAGATTGCGTTCCTGTTCGCGGGGCAGACCACCGCAGAGCAGCGGGGCAAACATCGCGAGCGTCTCGGTCGTGATCCAACGTTCGGCGCGCACATCGAAGTCGCGGGCCGCGCCCGACCGGGCGTCGGTTGTTGCGACAACGCCTTTACGGAATCGATCGGCGTACGAATACAGTTCCCGCACATCGGCGTTGGGTAGCGAATGCTCCTCGCCGATGTTTGCGAGGACCTCGCATGCGAGCGCGAAGATCGCGCTGACGAAGACGTCTTCGACGGCGAAGCTCATGGTGTCGGCCAGAGTGAGGTCGTCGTACTTCGCCCGGCGCATCTCTTCGAGCAGCCAGAGGTAGCGGTCGTATTCGCCGTTGCTCGGTCGCTGCGACGGGTCGGTCACGATCTGTGTGTCCGCACGCTCGTAGGGCGGCAGATCGCCGGGCATCACGTTGGCGTACGCCCGATCCCACCGCGGCGAGTTGTCCATTCCGGATTCCCAGCCGTGGTAGAGCGTGATCCTGCCGGTTTCCTTCTGATCGCGTGCGTGGGCGAGCCAACGATGCCAACGCATGAGGTCGGGCCAGCGGCGGTCGAGGAATTCCTCCGCGACGGCTCTGGTGCTGCGACCGTGCCGGCGCGAGTGATCGAGGATGCGCTGCATAGCGATCGCGTGGACCGGCGGCTGTGTAATGCCGGAGGTGTCGGGTCCGAGGGGTGCGTGCGCGGCAAGTTCGCGACACTCCCACCGTGCAGGGCCAGGGAAGTACCCGTCCACACCATTGGCGAACACGATGTGCGGGATCATCCCGTTCTTCCACTGCGCGGAGAGCAAGGTGTCCAGCTCGACGACCGCTCGTTCGACGCTGAGCGGCGCGAGCCCCACTGCAACGAACGCTGCGTCCCAGCTCCACATGTGCGGATACAGCCGTGGGGCCGCGCTGGTCATGGTGCCCAGGTCGTTGCCTCGCAGCAGGTACGCGGCACGCGCCGCCAACTGCGTCGGGGTGAAACCTCGGTCTGCCATGGTCATATTCTGCGGCCGCACGCGTGAATCCGCTCGCCGGGGTGCCAGCTACTCTCGGATCCATGCGACCCAACGCGTTGATCACCGGTGCCAGTCGAGGCCTCGGCGCCGCAATTGCCCGTGAGTTGGCGCCGACGCACGACCTCATCTTGGGTGCACGGACCGAAGGTGCTTTGACGGGCCTGGTCAACGAGCTGCCGGGTGCTGCCGCGTGGCCGGTCGACCTCACGGACTACCCAGCCGTTGGCCGCGCAACCGATTCGATTACCAGTCTCGACGTTCTCGTGCACAACGCTGGGGTCGCATCGCTCGGCACCGTTGGGGAAACCTCGGTCCAGCAGTGGCGAGAAATGTTGGAGGCCAATGTCATTGCGGTCGCCGAGCTCACCCGGCTCCTGCTCCCGGCGCTGCGCTCAGCGAATGGCCATGTTGTGCTGATCAATTCGGGTGCCGGTTTGCGTGCGAATGCCGGATGGGGCGCCTACGCGGCAAGCAAGTTTGCGTTGCGCGCATTTGGTGACGCGTTGCGCCTCGAAGAACCTGCATTGCGGGTGACGTCGATTCATCCGGGGCGTATTGATACCGACATGCAACGAGCAATTGTTGCGACTGAGGCCCGCGATTACGACCCCGATGAGTTCCTCACCGCAGCCACAGTTGCTCGCGCAGTGCGCAATTCCATCGAAACCCCGCGTGACGCCCATCCGACCGAGATTGTGCTGCGGCCGATCGCCCGAACCTAACCTGCACTCAGCTCCCACTTGTGCGCGATCCGCGCAACATCTGCCGGATTGCGCCGACGAATGGGTGCTGAGTTCATGCACACATTGTGCATGAGCCACGGCCGCCGAGCGTCAGCTCAGATGGAGGTCGTCCTGTCCCCAAAATGCCCGCATGCTCGTGATCTTGCCGGCTTCGTCGAACTCCATGATGTCGATGGGGGACAGCTCCATCTTCTGCTCGCCGACCTTGGTGATCAGGCTGAAATGGAACGCAGCCCGCGTGCCCGCGACGCGCAGCGTCAGCAGCTCGCTCTCCTGCTCCATGTTTTCAATGACCTTGTAGAACTCGCGGATGGCGTCGTGGCCACGCCGCTGCTCGGTTCCGACCGGATCTTCCAGCACGGCATCCTCGGCGTAGAGGGCCACGATTTCATCGGGCTTTCCGGTAGCGACCAGCTCGACGTATCGCTTGACGGTCTCTGTGATCTGTTCTGGCGACGCCATCGTCGACCCCTCCTCAGTTGTAACGTGTTCTAGTTCCGGCTCAGGCTAGCCGAGTACGCTGCGTTACGTAAGTGCCCCGACGCGCCCGAGGAGTCGAGATGGAACCCATCGTCGCTGTATCCGGAGGCAAGGTTCGCGGTCGGACGGTCGACGGAGTCTCGGCGTTCCTGGGCATTCCCTACGCGGCCTCACCCGTCGGCGCGGCACGCTTTCTCGCGCCGACTGCGGCGCCTGAATGGGACGGCATTCGCGACGCGTCCGAACTCGGCCCCACGTGTCCGCAGTCGCCGTATCCGCCGGCGATCGCTGCACTCCTCGGCACGTTCATCACCTCTGGGGACGAGAGTCTGACCCTCAATGTGTGGACGCCAGATTCAGGCGGATCCGGATTGCCCGTCATGGTGTGGATTCACGGCGGTGCATTCACGCGCGGGTCCAACTCGATTCCGATCTACAACGGCGCCACCTTCGCTCGCGATGGTGTGGTGCTCGTCGCGATCAACTACCGTCTCGGCATTCCCGGATTCTGCGCGGTCGAGGGCGGCGCATCCAACCGTGGACTGCGCGACCAGTTGCTTGCCCTCGCTTGGGTGCAGGACAACATTCGCGCATTCGGTGGTGATCCGGCCAACGTCACGATCTTCGGTGAGTCCGCGGGCGGGATGAGCGTTGCCGCGTTGCTTGCGTCACCGGCGGCCGCAGGCCTGTTCGGCCGCGCGATCATGCAGAGCGGAAACGCCACCACCGCCGCCGATATCGACGACGCCCGCCGTATCGCCGAGGCTGTGGCAGCCAAGCTCGGGGTCGCCGCGACCGCAACCGATTTCGGTGCCGTAGACCCGGACATCTTGCTCGCGGCGCAGGATGCTGTGTCGCTCGATCTGGTTATGGACCCGAATCCGGACCGGTGGGGATCGTCGATCATCCGCCAGGGGCTCGGCGTGATGAACCTCTTTCCGGTCATCGACGGTGACGTCATTCCCGATGTTCCGCTCGACGCCGTCGCCAACGGTGCCGGGCGAAACGTCGCGCTCATTGCTGGAACGACAACCGATGAGTTCCGATTCTTCACCGTCACAGCGGGTATCGCCGCAGCCATCACGCCCGAGGCGCTGCCGGCCGTGTTGAGCCGCCACGGCTGGGATGCCTCTGTCGGTGAGGTGTACGCAGCGAATCGTCCGTCGGCTACACCCGGTGACCTGCTTGCGACGATTCTGACCGATCACGCTTTCCGCGACGGCACCATGGCACTCGCTGATGCGCATACCGCAGCCGGCGGCGCCACGTATGTGTACGAGTTCGCGTGGCCGACACCGGTGGAAGATCTGCGCGCATGCCATGCGCTCGAACTGCCCTTCGTCTTCGACAACCTTGCCGACGCGCACGCGTTGACCGGGCCGACGCCACCGCAACGGCTGGCTACCGAAATGCATTCGGCCTGGGTTGGTTTCGCGCGCGACGGCGACCCGGGGTGGCCCAAGTACGAAGTTGCGGGCAGGGCAGTGCAGACCTTCGACGATCCGACGTCACGGGTCGTCGACAACCCGCGTGCCGACGAGCTGGCGGCATTGCGCGGCTGACTACAGAACGACGTTCACCATCCGGCCGGGGATGACGATCACCTTCCGAGGTGGCTTTCCGTCCAGCAGCGCAACGATCTTCTCGTCCGCGAGTGCGGCAGCCTCGACGGCGGCGTTGTCCGCATCGGCCGCAACCGTGATGCGGCTGCGCACCTTTCCGTTGACCTGGATCGGGTAGTCGACGGTGTCTTCGACCAGGTACTTCGGATCAGCTGTCGGGAAAGGCCCGTGCGCCAACGACGTCGACTTACCGAGGCGCTCCCACAGTTCCTCGGCGATGTGCGGTGCCAATGGCGCGAGCATCAACACCAATGGCTCGACAACGGACCGCGGCGCACCGTTGGGATATGCCTTGGTCAGATGGTTGTTGAGCTCGATCAGCTTGGCGCCGGCGGTATTGTCTCGCAGCGCCGTGTAATCGGCATTCACTCCGTCGATCGTCTTGTGCAACAGCCGAAGTGTCTCGTCGGATGGCGCGTCGTCAGTGACCCGGACAAGGCCGGTCTCCTCGTCGAGTACTACTCGCCACACTCGCTGCAAGAACCGATGCGCACCAATGACATCCTTGGTTGCCCATGGTCGCGACGCATCGAGCGGTCCCATAGACATCTCGTACATCCGCAAGGTGTCGGCACCGTAGTTGTCGCAAATCTCATCGGGCGCAACGGCATTCTTGAGGCTCTTGCCCATCTTCCCGTATTCCTGGGAAACCTCAGCGCCGTCGAAGTAGAACTTGCCGTCACTCTCGGTGACCTCATCGGCGGGTACGTAGACGCCGCGCGCATCGGTGTACGCGAACGCCTGAATGTAGCCCTGGTTGAACAACCGCCGGAAGGGCTCGCGCGAGGTGACGTGGCCGAGGTCGAAGAGCACCTTGTGCCAGAACCGTGCATACAGCAGGTGCAGCACTGCGTGCTCGACCCCGCCGACGTAGAGGTCGACACCACCCGGGTCTTTCGGACCGTGCAGCTCTGGCCGCGGTCCGACCCAGTATTGCTCGTTCTCCTTGGCGCAGAACGTATCCGGATTGGTCGGGTCGATGTAGCGCAGCTGGTACCAGGAACTGCCCGCCCACTGCGGCATCACGTTGGTGTCGCGCCGGTACTGCTTGGGGCCATCGCCGAGATCCAGCTCGACGTGCACCCACTCGGTTGCTTTCGCCAGCGGCGGCGACGGCTCGGAATCGGAATCGTCAGGGTCGAACGAAACCGGTGCGAACTCCTTTACCTCCGGAAGCTCAACGGGCAGCATCGATTCCGGTAGAGCGTGGGGCGCGTCGTTCTCGTCGTACACGATCGGGAACGGCTCACCCCAGTACCGCTGCCGCGCGAAGAGCCAGTCTCGCAGCTTGTACTGAATGGTGCCCTTGCCATGACCTTCGGCGTCGAGCTTGGCGATGACGGCGACCTTCGCGTCGTCGACGCTGAGGCCGTCAAGGAAGCCGGAATTGACAAGCAGCCCATCGCCGTTGAAGGCGGACTCGGTGATGTCCCCGCCCGAGATGACCTCGACGATGTCGAGCCCGAACGTCGTGGCGAACTCCCAGTCCCGCTGATCGTGGCCAGGCACAGCCATGATGGCTCCGGTGCCGTAACCACTGAGAACGTAGTCGGCGATGAAGACCGGAACCTGGTGTCCGTTGACCGGATTGACGGCGTAGGTGCCGAGGAAGACGCCGGTCTTCTCCTTGTTCTCTTGCCGCTCCAGGTCGGACTTGGCTGCGATCGACTTCCGGTACGCCTCGACTGCGGCAAGCGGAGTTGCCGCACCGCCGTTGGTCCAGCGCGCATCGACCTGGTCAGGCCACTGGCCTGCCGTCAATTCGTCGACGAGCTCATGCTCTGGCGCGAGCACCACATAGGTCGCGCCGAACAACGTGTCGGGGCGAGTGGTGAAAACTTCGATGGCGCTCCTTGTCGCGGCGTCCTGTCCTATGCCGAACCGGACCTGGGCGCCACGGCTGCGTCCAATCCAGTTGCGCTGCATGGCCTTGACCTTCTCGGGCCAATCCAAATCGTCCAGGTCGTCGACCAGTCGATCGGAGTACGCCGTGATCCGCATCATCCACTGGTGCAGGTGCTTACGGAATACGGGGAAGTTCCCGCGCTCACTGCGGCCGTCCGCAGTCACCTCTTCGTTGGCGAGCACTGTGCCAAGCCCCGGGCACCAGTTGACAAGCGAATTCGTTTGCTGCACCAGGCGATACGAATCGATCACCGCCGAGCGGTCGGTTGCCGGCAGTGATTCCCACGTTCGACCGTCGGGCAGTGCGCGCGCGCCGGCGGCGAACTCGGCCTCGAGCTCTGCGATGGGCCGGGCGCGTTCCAGATCGGTGTCGTACCAGGCGTTGTAAATCTGTAGGAAGATCCACTGTGTCCAGTGGTAGTACTCGGGGTCGGTCGTCGAGAACGAACGTCGTTCGTCGTGGCCGAGGCCGAGCCGTCCGAGTTGACGCTTCATGTTCGCGATGTTCGACTCGGTCGTAATCCGTGGGTGTGTTCCCGTCTGCACCGCGTACTGCTCCGCAGGCAGCCCGAACGCGTCGTAGCCGAGCGTATGCAGCACGTTGTGGCCATGCATCCGGTGGAAACGAGCGAACACATCGGTGGCGATATAGCCGAGCGGATGGCCTACATGCAGTCCTGCGCCGGACGGGTACGGGAACATGTCCAGTACGAACAGCTTGTCGGTGGGCACGTCGCCTTGTAGCGGACCCACCGGGTTCGGGGCATGGAACGTGCCACGCTCGAGCCACTGTTCCTGCCAGCGCCGCTCGATGCGGCCGGCAAGCTCAGCGCTGTAGCGGTGCTGCGGTGTCTCGGCGGCGTCGGCGTTGCGCACTGTGAATCTCAATCTGTTCGTCTGCACTGGGTAGAAAGTTCCGATACCAGCGTAAAGCGTGTCGGGGACCACCCCGACAACCAGTCCGTTACCCAGCGTGCGGACCGTGACCAGGACCGCCGTATCCTTGGTCTGTGCTTATCGTCGCCGTTGTGCTATTCGCTCTGGCGGTAGTCGTCGCTGGAGTCGGGGTCGCGGGACTTACCGGACGTCTTCCGCTCAACCGTTGGGTCGGTATCCGAACCGCCGAAGCAGTCCGCGACGAGGAAGCATTTCGGCTGGCAAACAGGGTCGCGGGGCCAACGATGTTGGCCGCTGGCGCACTGTTGGTGATCGCCGGATTTGCCGCGTTGGCCCTCGACGGATTCTTTGCGATCGCCGCTGCGGTCGTGGTGTTCGCGGCCGCGCTGCTGACAGCAGGCATCGGCGGATCTCTTGGTTCGCGAGCTGCGGCTGCGCTGGAACCTGAAGGCGGCTGTGGCCAGACCTGCACATCGTGTTCGCTCAGGGACGCCTGCCAGCCTTCTTGAGCCCGAAATCGGCCACACCCCCGGCTGTGGCCGATCTCAGTTCATTATGAAGACGTCAGTTCACGTTGACGTTCATGTTGACGATAAATCCTCCGAAGGTGAGGATCGTGTTCGCCAACCCGAGGGTGACACCGCTGTTGAGCGCACCAAGTATTCCGAGCATTCCCATTTTTCCCCTTACTTCGACCGACCGCACGCGCACAATCCGCGTTGCCGATGACCCTAGGGCGAAACACCGACGATTCGTCGCGAAAACACGTACTTGGCAACAACGAATTTCGCTCATGTTCACATTCGCCGAAAACGCCTGCAGCCTGCCGAAAATGAGGAATACTGGCACGGTTGTGCACATGTTCGGTCAATCAGCACCCTTCGGTCACTAGCCATCACGGCCGCTTTACCTAATACTGATCTTTCCTCGCAGCCGGGCGAGTGGAAGGTGGTGTGTGATGTCGAGCATTTTGCTGACCCAGTCCGTGATGACCGCCGATACCTGGGGAATCCCGAGCAAGCAGTTCCTGAAGGGCTTCATCGCGAGTGGTGTCATCGCGATTGTCGTGAGCATCTTTCTCCGGGTGTTCTACGCCCGCGCGGTCCTGCGATCGTCGAACTCACGTGGCGGCCCGCTGTCGCCCGTGGAGATCGGCATGCTGCTCGCGGATCAGCGAGCCATCATCGCGTCGCTAGCGCTGCTGCAGACCAGTGGACTCGTAACTGCCGCAGGGGTCGCGACGCGGGCACTCACGCCACAAGAGCGGCATCTCGACCCCTTTACTCGGAGCGTCTACGACCGGTTGGTGAAGGACCGCCGTCTCGACGTCGGCGGGCTCACCAGGTCGCTGACTGTTCCGTTGGCGCAGTTGCGGACTTCGCTCGTCGAACGTGGGCTCCTGGTCGGTCCTGCGTACCGCAGTGCATGCCGGATGGCGGCTGTACCGATCCTGGTCGTGATGGCAGTCGGCGTCGCCAGAGTGATCGCGGGAGTGATGAACGGGAAGTCGGTCGGATTCCTGATCGCCATCCTCGTTCCGCTCGGTATCGCGAGCTGGCTGATTTCCCGGACGTCTCGACGAACCGCGCGGGGCAGTCGCGCGGTGGTTTCTGTAATGACGAGCAACTCGCATCTGCGGCCGAGTCGGGCGCCGGCGTTGGCGTCGTACGGGTCGAGCAATGCGGCGCTGTCGACCGCGTTGTTCGGTGGTGCGGCACTGTGGCTGCTCGATCCTGGCCTTGCCGGTGCAACGGGCGTCTCCGCGTCCGACGGTGGTTCGGGTGGCTGGTCGTCGTTCAGTGGTGGCGGCGACAGTGGCTCCTCGAGTGACTCGTCGAGTAGTGACAGCGGCAGCAGCTGTGGTGGCGGAGGCGGGTGTGGCGGTGGCGGAGGCTGCGGCGGATGACGTCGCCACTTGCCGGTCGAGGTCTCGGAATCGGTTGGCGTCCTGAGATTTGCGGGATCATCGCGCAGTTGGACGGCCTCGGCTTCTGTGAGGTCATCGCGGAGTCGTTGCCGTCCTTCGGTGCGTCGGTCACGATTCCGGAAGAACTGGCATCGCTTCGAAACGACGGTATCCCTGTTGTGCCACACGCTATTTCGCTGTCGCTGGGCAGCGCTGAGCCGATCGACCATGCGCGCGTGACGCACCTTGCGTCCTGTGCGACAGCGCTGCGGGCGCCGCTGATCAGCGAGCACATCGCGTTCGTGCGCGCCGACGGCATCGAAGCGGGGCACCTGCTGCCACTGCCGCGCACGGCCGAGGCGTTGGCCGTGCTGACGCGCAATATCGTTGCAGTGCAGGAATCTTCACCGGTGCCGTTGGCGGTGGAGAACATTGCGACGCTCTTCGACTGGCCGACCGCCGAGTTCACCGAGTCCGAGTTCCTGTCCGAACTGATCGACCGGACCGGGGTGTACCTCGTGCTCGACGTCGCGAATGTGTATGCGAATTCCCGCAATCGGGGTCTTGATCCGATCGCCGAATTGCTGCGGTTGCCCGTGGAGCGGATTGCATACTGCCACATCGCGGGCGGCAGCGAGTTCGATGGGCGCTACCACGACACGCACACCGACCCGGTGCCGGCCGAAGTGTTGGACATGGTTCGGGCGCTGCACGCCGCACACCCGTGCCCGCTGATGCTCGAGCTCGACGGCAACTATCCGCCCGCGGCCGATCTGCTCGCCGAGTTGGACGGGATCTCCGATGCGGCAGGCATTGCGCGGATCACTCGCAACACCGAATGGTCGGTCCCGTGACCGACCTGGCCGGCCAGCAAGCCGCCCTTGTCCGCGCGCTGGTCGCCGGTGGGCCGGTGCCGGACGGATTCGACGCGGCTGAGCTCGCGATGACAGCGCGCGCACTGTTGCGAAAGCGGGCACAAGAAGTGGCGCGCCGGTTCCCGATGCTCGCCCACGAATGTGGCCCGAACTACCAGGACCTCTACTGCGCGTGGGCGAAGGATCGGCCCAAGATCTCGACGCTGAGTGACGCGCGAGCGTTCGCCGAGCACGTGGGCATCGGGCCACAGAGGAAGCCTCGTGCCCGGTGGTTCCGACGCTGGCGAATAGGGTCTGGTGTGTGAGCAGCAGGCGCGTGTTCGACCCGGTCGGTGTCATTTTCGGCGTTGCGCTTCCACTGGCCGCCGCCGCCACGGTGTTGATAGTGGCGAATGCCTGGAATTCGCGCCTTCCCGCTGAGATCGCGAGTCATTGGAGTGGTCGCACTCCCGACGGCTTTTCGGATCCGATGTCGCTGGCGGGGGTCTTCGCGCTGATCATCGTGATCGTCGGCGGCGGGTGTTGTGGAGTCGCTGCTCTCGCCCAAGCGTTGCTGTTGATGCGGCGGGCGATGCTGCTGATCGGCCTGACCGTCGTCGGCCTCCTGCTGACGTTGTTTGTCTCGGTGTTGTGGATCCAGCTTGATGTCACCTCGGTTGCGGACGTGGAGCTGCCGTCGAACGCCATCGCCATCGGCGTGCTCGTGGGACTCGCTGCCGGTGCACTCGGCGCAGCGCTCCTACGCGATCACCGGGATCGCGCGCCTGCCACCGAACCGCCGTCGCCCGAATTGCCGCGTGGACCGATGCATGCCGTGCGAGACATTGTCGGATTCGGCCGCGTCGGCACCGTTGTGGTGGCCGTCATCGCGCTGGGGTCAGCCTGGCTGGCTGGTGTGTTCGTCGGTTCGGCGTGGCCGTTGTTTGCGGCGCTACCCGTCGTCGTGGTCCTCCTCGCGCTGATGCGTTTCGACGTCATCGTCGACGCCGCCGGAGTCCGGGTTCGCAACTGCGGCCTGACGTCCATCGACATCGGGATGGACGAGGTTCTCGGCGCAAAGGTCGACCACGTCAGCCCGTTCAAGGATTTCGGGGGATGGGGGCTGCGCAGCAAAGGCCATCGGCGGTACGGCATCGTTACCAACACAGGGCCCGCGGTGGTGATCTCCACGGCGGACGGCCTCGTCCTCACGATCACCAGCACGAAGGCCGACGCGATGGCGGGCGCGCTCAACTCGTGGGCGGATCACCGTGTCCGTCGTTAGCCGCCTCTCCAAGATCCCGATCGACGGATTTGTTCTCTCGATCATCGGCGTCGCGGCCCTGGCCAGCATCTTTCCGGCCAAAGGTAGCGGCACCGACGTCCTGGCCTGGGTCATCAAGATCGCCATCGCGGCGTTGTTTCTGCTCTACGGCGCACGGCTTTCGCCGCGTGAGGCGCTGGAAGGGCTCAAGCATTGGCGCCTGCACGGTGTGGTGCTTGCCGCAACCTTTGTTGTGTTCCCGCTGATCGGGTTGGCTGCCCGGATCCTGGTCCCGTCGGTGTTGACCTACGACCTCTACACCGGCGTCCTGTACATGTGCCTCGTACCCTCGACGGTCCAGTCCTCGATCGTGTTCACGTCGATGGCGAAGGGCAATGTCGCTGGGGCCATGGTGAGTGCGTCGGCGTCCAACTTGCTCGGCGTTTTCGTCACGCCGCTGCTGGTCATTCTGCTACTGGATACGACGGGGAATGCGGCGGTTGATCCGCGCTCGGTACTCGACGTCGTGGTGCAACTGCTGCTGCCGTTCTTCGTCGGACAGCTGTTGCGGCCGTGGATAAGTGGATGGATCACCAGACATGCTGCACCGACCAGGTTCGTCGATCGCGGGTCGATTCTGCTGGTCGTCTACGGCGCGTTCAGCGCCAGCATGAACGAGGGCATCTGGCACACCCTTTCGCTGTGGCGAATCGCCGCGTTGGTCGGAGTCTGTTGCGTGATTCTCGGGCTGATCCTCGCTATCACTGCCCTCGCGGGACGACTCCTCGGATTCTCCCGCGCGGACAGGGTTGTGATCGTCTTCTGCGGGTCGAAGAAGAGCCTGGCGAGCGGACTACCCATGGCAGCGGTGTTGTTCGCCGGACAGCCGGTCGGCTTGATCGTGTTGCCGCTGATGATCTTTCATCAGGTTCAGTTGATCGCGTGTGCGGCGTTGGCGCAACGGTGGGCCTCACGAAGCGCGTAGTGCCACCACTGCCTCCAATACGGCGCGACTCGCGGCGGGGTCACCGACAGCTATCCGCGCACTGCCGTCCGGATAGCACTTGGCGACGATGCCCGCACGCTCGAGGGCGGGTGCAATTCCCGGGCCGTTCAAGTACAGGAAGTTGGCGAAGCTACGCGGTACCCGAATGCCGCTGTTCAGCAGGGCATCACGCAAATATTCGCGCTCGGCGTTGATCCTGCGGACCCGGACCTGTAGCTCGTCCTCGGCCGCGTAGGACGCGATCACCGCAGGCACGGCGGCGGAGTTCATCCCGAACGGCAGCTGCCAGCGACGGACTCGCTGCGCGAGGACGTGCGAACCGAACGCATAGCCGATCCGCAGGCCCGCGAGTCCGAACGCCTTCGAAAATGTCCGGAGCACAAGGAGATTCGGGTACCGCTGCACCAAGGCGTGTGCGTCGACGGCGTTGGCCGCGTTGACGAACTCGACGTACGCCTCGTCCAGGATGACGACGACGCGTCGCGGCACAGAGGCGAGGAACTTCTCCAGTTCGTCGGCAGTCACCAGCGTGCCCGTCGGATTGTGTGGCCGGCACACTACGACAGCGCTGGTGCGCTGGTCGATCGCAGCACTCATCCGCTTCAGGTCCTGTCTGCCGGCGCTGTCCAAAGCGATTGCTACCGGATGCACGCCGACAATGGACGCCAATATCGGATAGCCATCGAAGTTGGGCAGGCCGAAGACTATTCGATCGCCACCGTGCATCACGGCGTGCATGATCTGCATCGCGACACCGGTCGCACCGGCACCGACCACTACCTGATCGGGATCGACGCCGATCCGGTTTGCGATTACCCGTGGCAACCGGTCCGGCAAGAACTCCGGATACCGATTCGCCTGCGTCATCACCTTGTTGAGTGCACTGAGCACCGAAGGCAGTGGAGGGAAGGGATTCTCGCTCAATCCGAGTTCGAACCTCTTGCCCGCGTGCATGAGGCGCCCGTCCGGGAAGGGAATCGTCGCATCGAAGAGGCCAGCAGTCGTCCCTGTCGTCATGTCAACTCCCCGCTCCCCAACGGACCGCCGCTGCGCCCGCGTAGTCGCCGGCATGAGCGAACGCGGACATCAGTACCAGCGAGCCGTTCTTGATTCGGCCTGCCTCGTTCTCGGTAGCGAGCGTTACCGGAATACCTGCACCGAACAGATTCCCGCACTCGTCGAAGGTGTCGGGATGCTTCTCGGCCGGAAGTTCCAGTGCATCATGCCAATTGCGCAGGAACAACCGGTTCGGTTGGTTGGTGACAAAGACGTCGACATCGTTGGGCTTGGCACCGATATCGTTGAGGACGGCGTAGGCGGCCTCCGGCACCAGCCGGTTGCCGCGCGCGAACACCTTGGTGATCTTCGATTCCGTAAAACCGATAGTGGGCTGACCTGTGCCCGGCTCCCAGTACTTGCGTCCGGATTCCGGGATGGCCTCGAACGTCATGTCGCCGGCGAACTCCGGATAGGTGCGGCCGTGCACTCCGAGTATCGGCGCATCCTCCGACTTCGCCAGCAACCCGACACCGCAGCCGTCGCCGGGGACCGGCGCGTGCGCAAGCTTGCGGATCTCCGTTTGCGTGAACGTCGATCCCGCCGCATTTTGCGCAGCCGCGATCATCGCGGTCTTCGCATCGGTCGTTTGCAGGATCATCTGCGCTAGCTGCATCATGTGCACGAACGAGGCGCACCCGCCGTTGTGAACGTCGATCACCCATCCCGGCTGTATGCCGAGGCGGCGAGCGACTTCGGGCCCACTGCCGAGGACTGGATTGTCCGGCAACTGAACGTGGGTAAGCAGCACATCGACTTTCGCGATCGTGTTCGCACCGTGGCGGTCGATCAGTGGGGCTGCAGCACGCTCGATCATATCGACGGCGGTCTCGTCGCGCGCGATATGGTGGCGGTACTTCGGTGACCGGAACATGACGTTCTTCGCCATGCGGTCCGAACGCGAGTACTGCGTGAAATACTCCGTGGGAACACGGTTTTCAGGCAAGTAGCTTGCGACGTCGAGCAGGCTGACGGTAGGCAAAGTTGGCATACTCAGTCCATCCATTTCGGCTTGATCGGGAGGCCGTGGTCGGCGCGGTACTCGCATATGGCCTTGAGATTGTTCAATTCCAATTGGTGTCCGGCGGAGAACATGTCCCAGAAATCGCCGACCCACTCTTCGCGATCAGCCGGTGCGGTATCCGGGTAGGCGTTGTCGTCGTAGAAGGGGTGCCTGCAGTTGTTCCACATCACGACTGAACCGGGCTTGTTCAACACCACCTGCGCGTCGACCACCCGCATCAGGTAGATCATCCAAAGGTGTTCGCCCTGGTCCCAGGCACAGTGATAGTCGACCGTCATCGCGTCGGGGCTCGCGACAGTGCGGACGAAGCACTTGGTCTGATCGCCGAGCCGGTCGAACGTCATCCACAATCCCGGCTCGTCGGTCGGCTCGAGACCACGCAGGCTGTAGGTCCACTCCTCCAGACTCCTTGTGTCCGATAGGTATTCGTAGACCTCGCGTGGTGGCGCTGCGACGAACGTCTGCACTGGACAGAAATCGCCGAAGATCTGATCGTGGGGATACACAGAGCGCAGCATGTCCATGATGATCGGCGTCGTTTCCTCGCGATCGGAGTTCTCGACTCGCAGAACACTGGGGACTCCGTCGTCCGGAATGTCGCTCAGGGCGTGTATGGCGGCGGATGTAGTCACTTTCTCTCCTCGAGTGCAGGGTGGTTGAGGAACGGTGCGAACGGTGGTATTTCGTCGGGGTCGCAGTCCACCGAAATGAACGACGGACCCTCAGTGTGGGCGGCTGCGGCGAGCGCGTCTGTCAGCTCGCCGACACTTCGAGCCGCGAATGCCGGCAATTGCGGAAACATGGCCGCGACACCTTCGCCGATCCGAGTCGGCTGGAATCTGTTGTAGCTGTAACGATCCCGATAGAACAGCTGCTCACGGGTCACGCACATCGCGTGCGCGTTGTTGTTGAAGATGATGAAGGTGACGGGAACGTTGTGCTCGATCGCTGTGTGAATCTCCATCCCGTGCATGAAGAACGACCCATCGCCTGCGATGACGAAGGTACGCCTCTCACGCGCGAACGCGGATCCGATTGCTGCGCCGAAGGTGTAACCCATTCCGCCCATTCCGAGTGCGACCACGAAACGCGAACCGTTGCGGACGGGAAGGTGATGAACAACGGCGGCACCGGTGTTGCCTGCGTCGGCGAAGACGTCGCTACCTGGAGGCATCATCGCCGCGAACGCCTCGACCGCATCGCGATAGCGCAGGCCCGGGCCGGTCGATTCAGGTACTCGCAGGGTAGTCAGCGGCATCGAGTTCACGGGCTCTTGCCCGCCCGGCACGGCGAACGCGGCGGTGAGGTCGGCAAGCGCAGTGCCGAGATCGAAACTGATCGCATGTGTACTGGGCACGTACGGGTGTTCGGCTCCGATGCTCGCGATCGTCGTGTTCGACAATGCATCTTCGAGCCCACCGCGCGCCGTTATCGGAAGGCGGGTACCGACGAGCAGGCACAGCGACGAATGGCGAACGGCGTCAACCAATTCCGCATTGCCCATCGTGCCTGCGACGCCGCAGAAGCCCGGTTCGTCGGAACCGTAGGTGTCCTTGGCGTCGGGAGCCACGCCGACGGATGCATCCAATGAGGAGGCCAACTCGCCGAGCTGCCGCCGTGCGTCGTTGCGCGCCACCTGATCGCCGGCGATGATGACGATCTTCCCGGTCTGCCCCGCCGTTGCAATCGCGTTCCGCACCCGCTTCAGCCCGACCGGGTCACTGACCGTCTGGTGTGCAGGCCGCTGGAACGGGGTTTCCAGGGTGCACGATTCTTGTTGAATATCCTTGGGCAGCAAAAGGACTGCCGGTCCTCCGCGCAACGCTCCACGTACGGCACGGTCAAGGTGATCTGCGATGTCGTCGGGCCGTTCGACCCTTGCACAGTAACGAGAGACCTCGGCGAACAACCGCTGGGCGTTGATCGATCCACCTCGGCCACTCGAGTCCTGGAAACCGCCGTTGCCCTCGAGGGCGGTGGGAGGTTGACCGACGAGCGCAAGAATGGGAACGCGAGACGTATAGGACTCGGCGAGGCCTGACACCAAGTTCATCGCCCCGCCGCCGGAGGTTGCGGCAACAACGCCGAGTCCGCTCGACGATCGCGCATAGCCGTCTGCCATCGTCGCCGCGGAGAACTCGTGTTTCGCGACGATCCCGGTCATCTCGACCTCGGCGTCGAAGATAGCGTCGTACAGATCTTCGATGTTCGCGCCGTCGACTCCGAATATGTGGTGCACGCCCATGGAGGCAACTCCGTTGACGAGGTAGTCCACGACCCGCATGGGCACTCCTCCCGTGAATTCGTCGTTGCGCACAAGGCTGCGGCATCTGTAGATACGAAACACCGACCGGTTTGGTTCAACCGGTCGCGAGAATTCATAGGGGCGGCGGCGTTGGCGGCACGGTTGGGCCATTGCCACCGCAATGCGGATAGCACGGGGGCACTGGTACGGGGTTCCCCCCGGAGCATCCTTTTAGGCACGGCGGCACCGGATACGACTGGAGTGGTGCCGGCATTGAGCCGCAACGGGGTTCGCAGGGTTTGCCGACTAGAACGACACCGCCATCGACCAGCGGAGAGATGGTGGCGGTTATCGCACCTGCGCACATGGTGGCGAGGGCGGCGAAACCGGCGAGGGATGCTCTGAGCTTCGTACTCGACATTGCGTAGTCCGATGCTCGGGTGGGTGGTAGATACCATCCTTGGCGCGAATTGCATTGCGCACTAGGCACCCTGGGATTCGATATCGCCACCCTGCGCCCCTAGAGATCGTCGTCGTCTCGTGCGTGTCCGTTTTCTGTGCGCCGAGCCTGCCATCGGGCGTCGAATTGGTCCTGGCGTTCGTAGAGTGCTTTGTCGAGCATTTCGTCCGGGTGGTGTCGGTGATTGATGAGCGGCTTCTGCTCGGGGTCGATGTGTTTCGGCGGAATCCACTGCGTACGACCGGGGAATCCGCTGTCGAAGTCGGCGATGGTGGTCGACCATCCGGTGGGACTGTCGTTGACCAGGGCGTGGCACGGATCGCACACCAACGTCAGCACGTCGACGTTGGTTTCCCCACCTTTGGCGTAATCCTCGACGTGATGCAACGCGCACAACGACGGCGGTGCGTCACATCCCGGCCGGGTGCAGCCGCGGTCGACGACGATCCGCATGATGCGTTGAAAGATGTTGCCTAACCGTTCGGTGCGACACAAGTACAGGGGTAACCCGTTGTGGTCGAACACCCCCAGATACGGACGAGACTCCTCAGCCAGCTTCAGTGCTTCTTTGACGGGGACGGTGCCACCGGTGGCGGTGGTAGCCACCCCGGACGCTTTCTCGAGTTGGTCGATGCCCATCACCAACACCGTCGTGACCGGCAACCCACGATGGGATCCCGCGTCTCCGGAAGCCAGGACGGAGCGGCAGATCGCGGCCAGGGCGTCGTGGTTGCGTTGGGCGGTGGTGCGGGTGTCGCGGGTGGCGGCGTCGACGCGGTCGGTGTCGGTGGCCTCTGCGCCGGAGGGTGAGGTGGGGTCGTCGGGGTTGTTCGTCCCGGGCCGCGCCCATTTCGCGAGCAACGGATCCAGCAACGCGCGGGTGGCGGGGTCGAGTTCACCTTTGATGGGGCTCATCCCGTCACCACGTTGGCGGCCGATGACGATGCCGCGGCGTCGTTTGCGGTCGGTGTCGTCGGTGAGTGTCCCGTCCGGGTCGAGGTGT
>JBBSKP010000060.1:0-23868 GCA_038256175.1 Mycobacteriales bacterium | reverse complement strand
CTCAGGTACCAGATGACCGACCAACGCTTCCGCATCCAAAAGCTCCCGATCGACCCGCTCCACACCCTGCATGAAACCTATTCTCCCAGTTCAAGCCCACATTCTAGGGAGGCGCGCTGATTATTCAGCGGCCTCCTAGGTGCACCAGTTGGGGGAGATCAGCTCGCGTACGAGCGCAACCGTTCTGCTCGATCGCCCTTGCGGAGCTTGCCCATCACTTCGCGCTCGATCTGGCGAACTCGCTCACGCGACAGGCCGAACAACTTGCCGATCTGGTCGAGTGTGCGGGGCTGACCGTCGTCGAGTCCGAAGCGAAGCCGGATCACTTGCTGCTCGCGCTCGTCCAGCGTGGCAAGCACGTTGCGGACGTCGCTGTGCAGCAAACCGGCGATGACAACGTTTTCCGCCGAGGTGGCCTCCGAGTCTTCGATGAAGTCCCCGAGCGGAGCTTCCTCGTCGCTGCCGACCGGCATGTCGAGACTTACCGGATCGCGGCTGTGATCGAGCAGATCGGCGATCTTGTGGACCGGAATACCGGATTCGGACGACAATTCGTCGTCGGTCGCTTCACGACCGAGCTGCTGGTGCAGTTCGCGCTTGATGCGAGCGAGCTTGTTGACCTGCTCGACAAGATGGACTGGTAGCCGGATAGTGCGGCTCTGGTCGGCCATGCCGCGCGTGATCGCCTGGCGGATCCACCACGTGGCGTACGTGGAGAACTTGAAACCCTTTGCGTAGTCGAACTTCTCCATAGCCCTGATCAGGCCGAGGTTGCCCTCCTGGATGAGGTCGAGCAACGGCATCCCGCGACCCGTGTACCGCTTGGCAAGGGAAACGACGAGTCGCAGGTTTGCTTCGAGCAAGTGCGCTCGCGCCGCTTGCCCTTCGCGCACCACGATGGCGAGGTCCCTCTTCTTGGTGGCGGAGAGGCGCTTGGCAGTTTCCAGCACATGCTTCGCGTAGAGGCCCGCCTCGATGCGCTTGGCAAGATCCACCTCGTCTGCCGCCGTGAGTAGTGCCGTGCGGCCGATTCCGTTGAGGTACACGCGTACCAAATCGGCGGACGGGCTTTGGGCGTCGAGGTCGGAATTGCTGGCGCGCAGTCGAGTCGTGCTGGGGCTTGTCATGACTTGCCTCCCTGTCGGTGGTGTCTCATCTGGATCAACGGACCCACACCCTGAAAAGTTCCCCCACCTGGCCGGTTCAAAACGCCCTGAGCTGCACTTTTCTCCTGATCGTCCTGAGAAGTTGCTGAGAACTCGGCTGCCTCGCGACAACCGGGAACAATGGCGAAATCTAGCTGGCCGGCAAGATCAAGCCATGTCGGACCAGCGACTGTGCCAATTCGATCGCGAACTCGACCAATTCACTCGAAGCCGAGTCGCCGGTGTGGGCGGCGGAGAGCAGCTCCACTAAATCGTGCAACGTCAGGCCGTCGGCGCGCATTCCCCCGACGAGGGCTGCCGCGATGTCGTCCACCTCATGTTGCCAATTAGGGCCGTTTCCGCGATACAGCCTGGTCACGACCTGATTCCAGCCGTCCTCGCCGGGCTGATAGACCCGCTCCAGCGCAGTCGCGGGTTCGATGCTGAACCGCGCGTCGAGCACGTCGTTGTTGCGCAACCACGCAGATCGGCGCAGGTAGGCGGTCGCTTCGGCGCCGAGTGGATCGGCGAAGCCGTGTGTGAGGTCCTCGGCAAGTACCTCGGTCGGCCCGTCGATGTGCCGGAGGTAGACGAATCCGAACCCGATTCCTTCGACATCGGCGGCGTCGAGGTGATCGAGCCACTGTCCGGCGCGCTCTTGCGCCACCGGATCACGGGGATCCAGGCCGGCGTCCCGAAGCCACGTCCCGACGTACAGCGCAGGGTCGGCCACGTCACGCTGCACAACCCACGCGTCGATGCCGGTGTCCGGAAGCCAGGACGACACTCGCTGGCGCCAGTCCATCCCGTCGACATGTACCCACGACGCCAGTAGCGCCGCGGTTCCACCGGGTGCGAGCATCCCCGGCGTCTGCGAAATCACGAGTTCGCTGGCGCCATCCAGGTTCAGACCCGAGTCGCGGTAGGTGTGCTCGACCTGTGCGAGCCCGACGACGAACGGGGGATTCGCGACCACCTGGTCGAATGTGCGGCCCGCTACCGGCTCGAACCACGAACCGTCCAGCAGTTCGATATCGAGCTCGTTCAGGGTCGCTGTGGCGGCCGCGAGCGCAATCGCGCGCGGATTGACGTCGGTCGCGGTCACCGCGGCGGCGTAGTCGGCCGCGTGGACTGCTTGCACACCACAGCCGGTGCCGAGATTGAGCACCGAACCGACGGGCTCGGTCGGCGTCGCGCGGAGCAGGGAGACTGAGGCATGCCCGACGCCGAGCACATGGTCCGTTGTGAGGCTGCGTGGAGCCATGCTGCCGTCGAGGTCGGATAGAATCCACCGGGTCCCCGCGCCGACGTCGAGCGGCCGCAGGTCCAGCGCCGCACGGACCTCGTTGCCGGAAACATCGAGCAGTCCGGCCGACACCGCACGATCGACGGCGAGCGGTGCGATCGCCGCGGCCACATCGGATCGTGGGCAGGCGTCGCCCAGGAGAAACAGCCGGATCAGAGTTCCGAGCTCGCCCGCCGATCGCGCGGCCCGGCGGACGGGGACAGGTTCGGCCCGCGACAACGCAGCGTGCGCATCGTCACCGAGAGCGGCGAGCAGTGTGTCGGAGTCGTAGCGGCACCGAAGTACTGCTTCGCGGAGCTCTGCGCAAATTTCACGAAGCTCAATGGTCACGTGCGCGGTCAGCCCTCGATGGTGTTGTGCCGCGCCGCTTCGATGGCGCGCAGCTCCCGCGTGCGGCGCTCGTAGCGGCTCGGCTCGTCCTTGCGTCGGGGCGGGCGATCGTTGGCGATCAGCACGGCAATCCAGGGGAGCGGCACGGACGCGGCGATGATGAGAATCGCGATGAGCGGGCTTCCGAAGGTGCTGTACGCAATTGCGGCAAGGACCAGGGCCGGAATTCGGAAAGCCATGATGATCGTGTATCTGCGAACGCGCGCCCTGTGTTCGTCTTCGACCGAGGGCGCAGCCCCCGTGATCAGCGCTGGGTGCCGTGGGGTTCCGTCCATGTCGAACGCACCTGACCCATCCTCGCGTGCCATGTCTCTACCCTCCCACTGCGACGGCCCAAATGCTAACGGCATGGGATTGGAACCGATGCGGCATTATTGACGATGTGAGCACTGAGACAAAGGTCCGGCCTGACGAGACGACAGACGAGTCGACCGACGCCGACACACCCAAATTTTTCCACTACGTCAAGAAGAACAGGATCGCCGAGAGTGCCGTTATGGGCACCCACGTCGTAGCACTGTGCGGCGAGGTTTTCCCCGTCACGCGTTCGGCCAAACCGGGTTCGCCGGTCTGCCCGGAGTGCAAGAAGGTCTACGAAGGTTTGCGTAAGGGCGAATGATGCGCCGCGGGTCGGGGTAGCTCGATCGTGGGCTCGTCCGACCCGGGCTGGTCCCTGTCGCCGTCACGCTCGTCGCCCCCACGCTCGTCACCGTTGTCGCTACGGGTGACCGCGCGAACCTTGCCGGTGACTATCTGAATCGGTCCGGTTGCCAGCTGCCGGGCGAGATTGGTGACCGGGGCGATGGGGTTGGCCCCGTCGGTCGCTTGATTGGCCAGCCACTCCCGCATCTGCTCGATGCGGGTCGCGCGGGCGGGCCAGAATTCCTGGATCGTCGCGTTGAACTCCGCGCCGAGGATCACCGCAAACCCCAAGAAGAACGTGAACAGCAGAAATGCGATCGGCGTTGCGAGCGCGCCGTAGGTTGCGCCGGTATCGGCGATCCAACCCAGGTATTTCCGCAAACCTGCGCTCGCCATCATGAAGAACACGCCGGCCAGCAGTGCGCCGCCGAGCAGGCGATGCCACGGCAGCGATTTGTGGAGCGCGGCCTTGTACAGCGTGGTCAGGGCGACGATCAAAATAAGTCCGACGCCCGGGTAGTAGGCCCAATCCAACAGCTGTGTGCCGACGCCGTACCAGCTCTCGGGAAGAACGCGGGCGATCATGGTCGGACCGAGGGCAACGAGCGGCATGATGAAAACGGCCGCAATGAGAAACATCACATAGAGAAACAGCGCAAAGATTCGTTGCCACACCGGATGCCGCGCATCCCTCTGGCCGTGCGCCTCGACGATGGAATCGACGAACGTGGACATCGCCGACGAACCTGCCCACAGCGACAGCACGAAGCCCAACGAGACGATCTCGCCCCGCCCGCGCTGCAACACATCGGACACGGTGGGCTGGATCAGTTCCTCGACAACGTTCTCACTGAATGCGTCGCGGCTGAAGGCGATGATCTTGCGCTCGATGATCTCGAGAGTGTCCGGGCCGAACCATCCGCCCACGTAACCGAGGCTGCCGAGCAGTCCGAGCAGCAGCGGGGGCAGCGACAAGGTTTGCCAGAAAGCAGCGCTGGCGGACTTGCTGAAAATCGAGTCGCCCCACGCCTTGCTTATCGTCCGCCAGATCACCTGCCACGCGCGATGCACGGGATTGCGGGCAGGCAGCGGGCACGATTCCAGGATGACTTTGGAATCGTTGGCGCCGTCGTGCCCGGCAGTGGTTTCGCTCATGGTGGTACCAGCATTCCTGACGACACGCCGTAGCGCCCGCTGGCCTGCCGTCGTGTCGCATTCGCATAGCCGCAGCGAGGCCGATAACGCTCCGCCTGGCTTCGAGTCTGCCGCATCTCTCGCGTCACGCGCTGCCGGATTACCCCGCTAAGCTTCTTCGCGGCAACAAGATCGAGATCGAGATCTAATGCACCGCCGTATCGAAGCAACACTGTAAGGAGTCCCGGACAACGTGCTGAGCGAGGGTCAGGAGTTGTCCGCATCACCCGGGCCTGTCATGGACAGTTCCCTTCGCGCTTGGCAGCGGCGCGCGCTGGCCAAATACCTATCCACCAAACCCCGCGACTTCCTCGCGGTGGCTACCCCCGGCGCCGGCAAGACCACATTCGCCCTCCGGGTAGCCGCAGAGTTGCTTGCCGACCGCACGGTGGATCAGATCACCGTCGTCGCTCCGACCGAGCACCTCAAGCATCAGTGGGCGCAGGCCGCGCAGCGGGTCGGGATCGCGTTGGACTCCCGGTTCTCCAACTCCACAGGGCAGACATCGTCGGACTATCACGGCGTCGTGGTCACCTACGCGCAGATTGCGTCGCATCCGATGCGTCACCGGACACGCACGGTCAATCGGCGGACGCTGGTGATCCTCGACGAGATTCACCACGGCGGCGACGCAAAAAGCTGGGGCGAGGCAGTCCGCGACGCGTTCGACGAGGCCACGCGACGCCTGGCGCTCACCGGCACGCCATTTCGCAGCGACGACAATCCGATCCCTTTCGTCACCTATGAACCCGACAGCGAGGGTTTGCCGCGATCCAAGGCAGATCACTCCTACGGTTACGCCGACGCTCTCGCCGACGGTGTCGTCCGGCCGGTCGTCTTTCTGGCCTACTCGGGCGAGGCGCGGTGGCGTGACAGTGCCGGCGAGGAATACACCGCACGACTCGGTGAACCGTTGTCGGCTGAGCACACGGCCCGGGCGTGGCGGACCGCGTTGGATCCGACCGGCGACTGGATTCCCGCCGTGTTGAACGCTGCCGATACCCGGCTCAGCCAATTGCGCTCGGGCGGCATGCCGGACGCAGGCGGTCTGGTGATCGCCACCGACCAGACGACCGCCCGCTCATACGCGGACCTGCTCGAGGCGCAGACCGGTGAGCGTCCCGCTGTGGTGTTGTCCGACGATCCCGGGTCGTCGGATCGGATCGCCGAATTCGGGTCGTCGACGCAGCGCTGGATGGTCGCGGTGCGCATGGTGTCCGAGGGCGTCGACGTGCCAAGGCTCGCGGTCGGTGTGTACGCAACGAGCGCATCGACTCCGCTGTATTTCGCGCAGGCCATCGGGCGTTTCGTGCGCGCCCGGCGCAAAGGCGAAACCGCGAGCGTCTTCTTGCCTTCCGTACCGGTGCTGCTCGACTTGGCAAGCCAGCTCGAGGCGCAGCGTGACCACGTCATCGGCAAGCCGCATCGCGTCAAAGAGGGCTTCGACGACGAGATGCTCATCGATGCGAACAAGCAGAAGGACGAGCCGGGCGAGGAAGAGAAGGCGTTCACGTCGCTGGGTGCGGACGCTGAGCTGGACCAGGTGATCTACGACGGCTCATCGTTCGGTACCGCAACTTTCTCCGGCAGCGACGAGGAAGCCGACTACCTCGGGCTCCCCGGACTGCTGGACGCAGACCAGATGCGCGCGTTGCTCCGCGAGCGGCAAGGCCGCCAACTCAACGATCGGCAGGCTGTCGGCCCCGAAGTGTCGGTGCATCAGCAGTCCCTGAACCAGAAACGCGCAACCGAACGTGTGGGCGCGGCGAGCCAGCTGGCCGAACTGCGGCGTGAGCTCAACGGCCTCGTCGCGATGCACCACCACCGGACCGGCAAGGCGCACGGGACGATCCATGGCGAGCTTCGCCGCGAGTGTGGGGGACCGCCGACGGCGATCGCGACCGCTGACCAGCTCACAGAGCGAATCGCCACTCTACGTCGCTGGTAGGGGCCCGGAACCAGCCACAACGAACACAGCACAGCGGGTGACCCGAAGGTCACCCGCTGTGCTGTGTGGGTAGGAGTTGGGAAGGGTTTACGCGGGTACCGGCTCCGCCTCGACTGTCGCTTCGAGCTCACGAAGTCGGTCGGAGTACGCATTTGCGTGGTGCTGGCAGAAGAGCAGCTCGCCTCCGGACGAGAGCACTGCACGTACTTTTGCAGCGGCTCCGCATCGATCGCACCGATCCGCCGCGGTCAGCGGGGTGCTTGTCAGTGTTCCTGGCATGACTCCTCCGTCCTGGCTTGGGCCTTAGCCCTCGCCTGGGCCTGGTCCCCGCATCGTTGCGCTGCGGTGGCACTACTCTGTCAGACGTTTGGCGCGTCGTCGTTGTTCCCGAGGGCGTTTCATTGTGTTGTCACTAACACGAAACACATCGGATTCATGGGCTGTGAGGAGAATTACCCGTGCCGAGCAGAATTCACACATTGGTCCACATCTGCACTCTCGATGAGTGGTTGTCGGCTCGGCAGGCGGGTGAGCACCGCCCGGATTCGCTCGATTCCCACGGATTTGTCCACCTCTCGACTCCTGAACAAGTGCATCTGCCTGCAAATCGAATCTTCCCCGGACGTTCCGATCTTGTCCTACTGCGACTGGACCCCGGTCGGTTGGGGTCGGAAGTCCGGTGGGAGCCCGGTGTGCCGACCGATCCGGAGTCGATGCTCTTTCCCCATCTGTACGGACCCTTGCCCGCAGCAGCGGTCACGGCCGTCGTGGAGTACCTGCCCGATCGCAACGGTCGATTCGCGCCGATCTAGCAACCCCTGTATCTAGCAACCACTGTCGAGTCTCGCAATGTATGTCCGATTGCGGGGATAGTCTCGATGGGTGAACGTAGAAGTGACGCCACTACCGGGAATCGGAGTCCGGAAGGACTTCGAACTGGCATCTGGGCGACGAATCGGCGTTGTGACACATCGTGACGGCACGACCGATCTGATCGTGTCCAAACGCGACGATCCCGACGCGTGCGCCGCGCAGGTGCCGTTGTCGAACGAAGAAGCCGCAGTGCTCGGAAACTTGCTCGGCGCACCGCAACTCGTTGCTCAGCTGCAAGAAGAGCACCGCGACTTGCCGGGGATCAGTACCCGCCAGCTTCCCATCGCCGAAGGCTCGCCGTTCGACGGACGCACCCTCGGAGCCACCGCGATGCGAACCCGGACGAAGGTGTCGATCGTCGCGGTGATGCGGGCGGGGCAAGTCCATCCATCGCCTGGCCCTGACTTCACCTTCACTGCTGGCGACTTGCTTGTCGTCGTCGGCACCACCGACGGTCTCGACGCGTCCGCCAAGATCCTGCATCACGGGTGACGGCGATGTCGGCTCTCCCGTCATGAACCATGCGTCATGAATGAGTCTGCGCTGGCGTTGATCGAACTGGGCGCGGTCTTCTTTGCTCTCGGTGTCCTCGGACGCGTGGCTGGCCGGTTCGGTATGTCGCCGATCCCGCTCTACCTGATCGGTGGACTCGCGTTCGGCTCTGGCGGTTTCGTTCCACTCGGCGAGGCCAACGAGTTCAGCCATTTGGCCGCGGAAATCGGTGTCGTGCTCTTGCTGTTGCTGCTCGGGCTGGAGTACACCGCGCCAGAGCTGGTCACAGGTTTGCGCAGGTCGTGGATGGCTGGGCTGCTCGATCTGGTACTCAACGCCACACCTGGCGCGCTTGTCGCGCTCATGCTCGGCTGGGGTGGCATCGGTGCGCTCACGCTCGGTGGTGTCACCTACATTTCGTCGTCCGGCATCGTCGCGAAAGTGCTGACCGATCTGGGTCGCCTCGGTAACCGCGAGACGCCGGTCGTGCTGTCGATCCTCGTTATCGAAGACCTGGCCATGGCGCTGTATCTGCCGATTCTCACCGCGATACTCGCCGGAGTCGGGATTTTCGGCGGCATGAAGGCCTTGGGCATCGCGTTATTCGTGATCACCGTCGTTCTCATCGTCGCGTTGCGCTTCGGCCATTATGTTTCCGCGATTGTCGACAGTGCCGACCGCGAAGTGTTCTTACTGAAGCTGCTCGGCGCGGCCCTCCTCGTTGCGGGTATCGCGTCGGCATTGCAGGTGTCGGCGGCGGTCGGCGCGTTCTTGCTGGGAATCGCGATCTCGGGTTCGACCGCCCATAACGCGACCAAACTGCTCGAGCCGCTGCGCGACCTGTTCGCGGCGATGTTCTTCGTGGTGTTCGGCCTGAATACCGACCCGGCCGGTATTCCACCGGTTCTGGGTTGGGCGATCGTGCTCGCCGTCGTGACGACCGCGACGAAGGTCTACACCGGCTGGTGGGCAGCGCAGCGGCAGGGCGTTGCGCGGATGGGTCGAGCTCGAGCCGGCGCAGCTCTCGTTGCTCGCGGCGAGTTCTCGATCGTCATCGCCGGTCTTGCAGTGACCTCCGGCGCCGTCGAGGGCGAACTCGCCGCACTTGCCACGACATACGTCTTGTTGATGGCGGTGCTCGGCCCGACAGCGGCACGGTTGATCGAGCCTGCGGTACGGCTGCTGCAGCGGACGAAATCCGATCCGCAGGAAGCCGGCGATCCGTTCTTCACCCCGTAAGCCCAACTATTCCAAATGCCTCGTAGGATTCGAGAACTTTGGTGGGATAGTGCTGCACCCCTTGGTATTTCGTTCATTCGCTACGTCGAGAATGTGGCGATAACGCTGACAGGAAATATCGCCACTTGATTGAATCCGTCCGCATGACAAAACGATCCGCGCACCCAAAGCTGGGTGCGCGGATCGTTTGCTGAATCGACCAGATACCGAATTAATCCAGGTAGTCGCGCAGAACCTGCGACCGCGAGGGGTGCCGCAGCTTCGACATGGTCTTCGACTCGATCTGACGGATGCGCTCGCGGGTGACCCCGTACACCTGGCCGATCTCGTCGAGTGTGCGCGGCTGGCCGTCGGTGAGACCGAAGCGCAGGCGAACAACGCCGGCCTCGCGCTCGGACAACGTCTCGAGCACAGACTGCAGCTGATCTTGTAGCAATGTGAACGACACGGCGTCGACCGCGACAACAGCTTCGCTGTCCTCGATGAAGTCGCCGAGCTGGCTGTCGCCCTCGTCGCCGATGGTCTGGTCCAGCGAAATCGGTTCACGCGCGTATTGCTGGATCTCCAGCACCTTCTCGGGCGTGATGTCCATTTCCTTGGCGAGCTCTTCGGGAGTGGGCTCGCGGCCCAGGTCCTGGAGAAGCTCACGCTGAATGCGACCGAGCTTGTTGATGACCTCGACCATGTGCACCGGGATACGGATGGTGCGGGCCTGGTCGGCCATCGCGCGGGTGATGGCCTGCCGGATCCACCAGGTGGCGTACGTGGAGAACTTGTAGCCCTTGGTGTAGTCGAACTTCTCGACCGCGCGGATCAGACCGAGGTTGCCTTCCTGGATCAAGTCCAGGAACGCCATGCCACGGCCGGTGTAGCGCTTGGCCAACGAGACGACAAGGCGAAGGTTGGCCTCGAGGAGGTGGTTCTTCGCTCGGTTACCGTCGCGGCAGATCCAGTTCAGGTCGCGTCGCTGCGCAACGGGGAGCTTCTCGCCCTTCTCTGCCAGCTCACGCATCTTCTCCGTGGCGTAGAGCCCGGCCTCGATCCGCTTGGCGAGCTCGACCTCTTCTTCAGCGTTGAGGAGGGCGACCTTGCCGATCTGCTTGAGGTAGGCACGCACCGAGTCGGCGGAAGCAGTGAGTTCCGCGTCCTTGCGGGCCTGTCGAAGGGCCTCGGACTCTTCCTCGTCCCAGACGAAGTCGCCTGAAGCCTTGTCGGAAGTGGTCGGCTCGTCTACTGCGCCGTCCTCTTCGACCTCGGCGCCTACCGCAACAACCTCGACGACGTCGGATTCGACCGCTGCCAGGTCGACCGCTGTCACGTCGAGTTCGCTGATGTCCGCTACGTCGACCTCGGCTTCGGGCCCAGCGTCGGCGCCGTCTGTGGCTTTCTTAGCGGGCGCCTTCTTGGCCGGCGCCTTTTTGGCGGGGGCCTTCTTCGCAGCCACCTTCTTCGCTGCTGGTCGGCTCGCAGCCGAGGCAGTTGTTCCGTTCGCCGCCTCTTCGGGCGACGCCGCCCCGTCGGACGGTGAATCGGTGGTCTGACGGGTATTCGTGGCTACCACGTACGCCCTTTCGTGACGGTCTCGTGCGGCGTCACGCCAGAGGTTTTATCCGGCGGAGAGGTCTGTCGGGTTTCACCGGTTGATCACCGGGCACCACCATTGTAACGACCAATTTCGAAACGCTACGGCGCGATGCCCTTCTGTGTTGCCATGGCGGCCCCAACGATGCCTGCGGAGTTCAACAAAGTGGCCGCGACGACGGGTGTTCGGTTGGTCAGAAGCGGTATCCATTTGTGCGCTTTGCGGCTGATTCCGCCGCCTGCGACGAACAGGTCCGGCCACAGTAGAGCCTCGAAGGTGCTCAGCACCTTGCTGACCTCGACCGCCCATTCGGCGTAGGACAACTCTTTTTCGTCCTTCACCGAGGACGCCGCGCGATGCTCGGCTTCCTTGCCGCCGACCTCGAGGTGGCCGAACTCCGTATTCGGGAGCAGCACACCATGGTTCAAGATCGCGGACCCGATGCCGGTACCCAGGGTCACAAGCATCACTACGCCCTCGACGTCCTTGCCGGCGCCGTGCTTGTCCTCGGCGAGGCCGGCCGCGTCTGCGTCGTTGAGCACCGTCACATCGCGCCCACCGAGCGCGGCGGAGAACGTTGCACGGGCGTCGGTGCCGATCCACGATTTGTCGATGTTCGCGGCCGTCTTCGCGACGCCGTTGATCACGACGGATGGCAACGTGATGCCGACCGGACCGTCCCAGCCGGCCTGCTCGACAATTTCCGCGACGGTTTTGGCGATCGCGTCGGGCGTGGACGGTTGCGGTGTCAGGATCTTGATCCGCTCACCGATGAGCTGCCCGGTGGTGAGGTCGACCGTGCCACCTTTGACGCCACTACCGCCGACGTCGATTCCGAATCCGCGCTGAATGTCAGCTGCCATGACCAATTGCTCCTGCCGGTGTGTTCCAGCTCTCGTCGCAGCCAAGACTAATGCGTAGGTAGCCCGATCTGTGCTCCGATTGAAGTGTGCCGAACCCGAATCGAACTCTCGACTCACCCAATTCCGCCGATCCCCGCGAGCTCCGCGAGGTTGCGGTGCGGATCGCAACCGCCGCCGCTGCGCATGTGCGGTCGCGCAGACCCGAGGTGTTCGGGGGTGTCGGCGTGAGTCGGATGGCAGACGCACCGGAATCTGTGCAGGCCAAGAGCACGCCGACAGATCCGGTGACGGTCGTGGACACCGAGACTGAGCAGGTGGTCCGGGAGCTGCTCAGTGGGCTGCGACCAGACGATCGCATCCTGGGCGAAGAAGGCGGCGGCTCGACGGAATCGATCGCGGGAGTGCGCTGGGTGGTCGATCCGATCGACGGGACCGTGAACTTCCTTTACGGCATTCCGGCGTACGCGGTGTCTGTCGCCGCACAGGTCGACGGTCGATCCGTGGCGGGCGCTGTGGTCGATGTCGCTCGCGAGCTGACCTATTCCGCAGCGCTCGGTCACGGCGCGTCGAGTGTTGCCGCCGACGGTCGGACAACCGAATTGCGTTGCAACGAGATCGATTCGGTGTCGATGGCACTGCTCGCAACGGGGTTCGGCTATGCGTCGGAGCGGCGGGCCGAGCAAGGGCGTCTCATCGCCGACCTGCTCCCGCGCGTGCGCGACATTCGCCGGATCGGTTCGGCAGCTTTGGACTTGTGCATGGTCGCGTCCGGACTCGTCGACGCGCATTTCGAACATGGGCTCAGCCCGTGGGACTGGGCAGCGGGCTCGCTGATCGCCAGCGAGGCAGGCGCCTGGATCCGCCTTCCGTCAGCCAACACGATGAGCGCCGACGGTGACGTGGTCGTCGCGTGCGCTCCCGGCATCGCAGCCGAACTCGATGCGGTGTTCGGTGAGGTCGGCGTCTACGCAGCTATCCCGGACGCCTGACGTCGCTTGTCCCTGCGTGTCGGGGACTCCGCGACCATAATCCCCACCTCACACCCAGGATCCGCGGTGTGAGGTGGGCAGGAGTGGCGCGAGGTGAGCAGAACCGCCTCAGCACTTGGCTACGCGAGCGGCTTTCAGCAGGGCGATATCCAGGGGAGCCGGTGCAACCCCCGGTGGCGGGTCCTTGAGCGAGCGCAGGACCTCTTCGGCGTCCGGGTTCGGCCTGATGTCGCCGAAGTAGGTGCCGAGCGACAGGTCGATGGTGTCGTCGGCGCGGGTGTCTTCGATCAACTCGGCGCACGGCGCGACGAGTTGGACGGATGCGGCAGCGGCGCGGCCGGTGGGGCCGAACCGGATCTGGCCGGAGCATTCCATGTTCTGGTCGACGTAGATCGGGTCGTTGCCGACCTGGACGTCCGGTGCGCTGGCGAACCCGTAGTCGCTGAGCTGGGATGCGACGTGGGCCGCCTGGCCGCGCTCGCCGTTGGCATTGAACACCCGGACCTTGGTGGCGGACAGGGCAGCCGGTTCGACGTCCTCGAACCGTGATGCACCAACGCGTTTGCCAAGGGGAGTAGGTGCGGCGGCGCCAGGCTCGACGGATGTCGGAACCCGCGGGCTGTTGCACGTCATCGCCGCAGTGTTGGTCTCGCCCCTGGTGAATACCGTGATCCACACCGAGGCCCCGAGCAACGCGAGTATCGCGACCATCACGAGCCAGGGCGCGATTCGACGCCGCGGGAACGGCTTGCCCTTGGAGTCCCTAGAGCTGCCTTCAGTGATCAGTGAAACCACAGCGTCCCTTTCGTGGCCAAGCGCATGTGAATAATCGGAAAAATCGCGCCGCCGTGAGAGCGCCGCGCGACCAACTCTAGAGGGCTCCGGCGATAGTTCGAGCAGCCCTGCAGAGTGCGGAATGTCTCGATGTCGACCGGTGTTGGTGTCGATTGTCGGACAGTTTTGGATCGATTGGGTTGTGTTTGCGACTTTTCACGCCGCAGTCCGCTATTGTCTGGCGGCCCGCACCGAATCATCTCGTTCGATGAGTGATTGGGTTTTGAAGGGGTACACGGTGTAAGACGTCCCTATCGGCTTACGTTTCGGGCACTACAAGCCCGCTCGAAACGTTATTGAGCTACCGGGCGATTTGCACCACCGGCGGTCCAGCGATGCCGCACCGAGCGACTGTGCTCGGGGCGACTCCGCAGGGCCGGGATACATGAAAGAGGACGAGGGGAAGACGACATGGCAACCGACTACGACGCACCGAGGCGAACTGAGACCGACGATGTCTCGGAAGACTCGCTCGAGGAACTGAAGGCGCGACGCAACGAAGCGCAGTCTGCCGTCGTGGACGTCGACGAATCCGATACTGCGGAATCGTTCGAGCTCCCCGGCGCTGATTTGTCTGGCGAGGAACTATCTGTTCGCGTGATCCCGAAGCAGGCCGACGAGTTCACTTGTTCGAGCTGCTTCTTGGTTCATCACCGGAGCAGACTCGCCAGCAGCGCGAACGGTCAACTGATCTGCATGGACTGCGCGGCGTAACGCGCCGAGTCAGTCCTCGCTGGACTGGGGTTCGCTCGATGCGGCGAACCCCAGCGCAGCGAGAACACGTGCAGGTTTGCGGGTGCTGATCAGCCAATACGGTGTCGGGTCATCCGGATCGTCGAGGACGATCAGCACCATATGCCCGACCCACGGCCGATGCTGAACGTAGGCCGCTGGATCGAGTTGGCGGCCGAGTGCAGCGCTCTTTGCGCTGGCGGGTACTGCGGCAGCGCGTGCAATTGCCGAGAGCGGCAGATGTGCGCGCCCGACGCGCAGCTCGGTTGTGCCGTCGACAGATTGCACTTCGACACGCAGGCGACTCAGCCACACCAAGAACCAAATCGGAATAGGCAAGAGCAGAACGTACGGCAGCCAAGCGCGCAGACCTGGCGCACCCATATGCACCTCGGCGGCGAGCAGCGCAGCGATCGCAATGGCTATCGGCCACCACCAGAGCGGAACCCACAGACGCTCGGAATACACCTCGGCGGAAGAGCCGTCGCGTGCGGCGGACGTGGGTCGTGGTTGTTCGGACACGGGTTAAGACTAGTCAAGCCGAGACAGCGCGTAGTCTCGGACCACGTGAGTGGTCTACCTCCCGTCGCCCTTGTGCGACTCGATCCTGATATCGCGATTCCCCAGCGTGCGCACCCTGGAGATGCCGGCGTTGACTTGTGCTCGACAGTCGACGTCACCATCGAGCCCGGCGAGCGCCTACTGGTCGGAACCGGTATCGCCATCGCCCTACCGTTGGGCACAGTCGGCTTGATTCATCCCAGGTCGGGGCTTGCCGCGAAATCGGGGCTGTCCGTGGTGAACACGCCTGGAACCATCGACGCGGGGTACCGCGGCGAGATCAAGGTGTGCTTGATCAATCACGACCTGCGGACACCGATTCACGTGCGTCGCGGCGACCGGATCGCGCAATTGCTCGTCCAACGCGTCGAACTTGTCGACTTCGTCGAGGTGGAAAGCCTCGACGAGACTAGTCGCGGGGCGGGCGGCTATGGATCCAGCGGTGGCCACGCGAGCCTGCACGACGGCGATGGGTCGAAGGTAACTACGGGGAAGGGGGCCTGACGATGTTCGGAAGGCGAAAGAAGCAGGACGAGTCGGAACCCGAGCGGTTCTTCCCTGAGGTGCACGGAGATTCCAAGTCCGCCGACGTATCGGATGTCGACAGCGCTTCACAAGAGCACGACATCATCGAGTCCGACGCAGGTCCGTACGACTTCGAGGATCTCGACGACGACTTCGCGGAACCCAACGACCAACGGCTCGACCTCGGCTCGGTCATTCTGCCGATTGTCGCCGGCGGCCAGTTGCAGGTGGAGATGGGTGCGGACGGAAGTCCGCAGGCCGTGCACCTCATGACCGAGCACGGCCGCATCACCGTCGCGGCCTATGCGGCACCGAAGTCGCCCGGCCAGTGGCGCGAGGTGATCGGCGACCTCGCAACGTCGCTGCGCAACGAGAACGGCACCGTGACCATCGAAAACGGTCCATGGGGTCGTGAGTTGGTTGCCTCGACCGAAGGCGCGGACCTGCGCTTCATCGGTGTCGATGGCTACCGGTGGATGGTGCGTGTCGTCGCAGCGGGGACGGCGGGATCGACAGCAGAAGGTTCGCCGCTGACCACGACCGCTCGTGCAGTCCTGCGGGAGACCGTTGTTCGTCGTGGGACGGATCCGCATCCGGTACGCACACCGTTGCCCGTGACGCTGCCGCAGGCAATGGCCGAGCAACTCGCCGCGGCTCATCAACAGCAACTTGCTGCGCAGGAAGCTGCAGCTGAGGCCGCCGCCGCGCAGGCCGCTGCGCCCGTAGCTCCACAGGCTGCGCCGCAGGCGCCCAAGCCGCCGCGTCGCGGCGCTGAGGGCTCCGCCATGCAGCAGCTTGGCCGATAGCGAAAACCAAGCTCAGAGGACCATTCCGGCGTCGGTTAGCCCATCGACTGCCGCGTAGCCGAGCACCGCTAGATCGGCACCGATCTCATCGAGGGTGACGCGCGCCACCGCTGCTGCGGGTAGTTGCGTTGCCCACTGCTCAGCGACCGCAATCGGATGAATCGGATCGTCGACAGCGGCAGCGATGCCGATGGGTACCGACACTTTCGCCAGCTGAGCCAGCGTCGGCGACGGATAGGAAGAAGCCTCGTCGAGAGCTGCTGGCAGATCCGGCCATTGCGACCGCCACGACCGCGTGAGGATGTCGGCCAACCACGGCGGGCTGCTCGCTCGCATGCTGTCGATGACGGCGTCGATGCCGCGCTCGCGCAATTGCGCAGCCGTGAACGCTGCGCTGAGCGACGCGGGAGCGCCGTCGGGGGAACCTGTCCACGCAGGCAGCACGGCCAATATGGCGGCTGCCCGGTCGTCGCGCTCGCCTGCCCAGTTCAGGGCCACAGCAGCGCCGATCGATACGCCGGCAACCAACATCGGACCGAATTTCGCGTACGCGGCCTCTAGCGCGTCGAGGTAGCTGGCAACCACGCGGCGCGGGTCGGGTTCGACCGCGATCATCTCGATTCCCGCTTGTGCCAAAGCCGGCCCGAACGCGTGTCTGGCGAATTCGGCGTCGAAGCCGGTACCAGGCAAAACGACGGCCACCGTTGGCCGCTGACGATGCTGCATTGATCGATCATGCCTGCCGCTCGTGTGACCGTCGCAGTCGAGTGGTTAGAGGGCAGGTATGGGTCTACAGTGGCGAACACAAAGGCCCAACAAGGTGGCGTGTGACCCGCGCCATAGATGCTCGGAGGAGCGCGAAATGGCAGCCCCAGCCGCAGGATATTTTCGACGGCTAACCCGCAGGCTCACCGAGGATCTCGATCAACTCGACGCCGATGAGATGGCCGAAACTGCGGATGCGTCTGGAGCATGCCGCGCGTCGGATTGTGCCCGCGGCGACGAGGTCACGATGCTCGGTCGGTTGCGCAGTGTCGAGGCCTGTCCGAAGGCGGCGGGAGCCGCTATGGAAGCCGAGTTCTTCGATGGGACCGATACGGTCACGTTGGTCTGGATCGGTCGTCGCCGCATTCCCGGCATCGAGCCCGGTAAGCGGCTGACGGTCCGCGGTCGTATCGGTGACCGCGGCGGCGAGAAGGTTATGTACAACCCGTACTACGAGTTGCAAGGCAGTACCTAGCCCGTATGGCACCCTCGTGGGGTGAACGAGAGCCCGCAGCAACAGTCCGTACTCGAGCAACTCGGGGGTATCAGCGGGCTCGTCTATTCGACTGTGCCGATTCTGGTATTCGTCCCCGCCAACAGCATCTGGGGTCTGAAGGTCGCGATCTGGGTCGCGCTTGGCGTCGCGGCGGCAGTCCTTATCTTGCGCCTGTACCGGCATGATCCCATTCAGCCTGCGATCTCGGGTTTCCTCGGCGTAGGAGTCTGCGCCTTCATTGCGCACCGCACCGGAGATGCCAAGGGCTTCTTCCTGTTCGGCATCTTCACAAGCCTCATCTACGGTGCGGTGTTTCTCGTCTCCATCGTGGTGCGCTGGCCGTTGGTCGGCGTCGTCTGGGGACTCCTGAACGGCCACGGCAACTCATGGCGTTCGCATCGCGGCGCCGTTCGTGCTTACGACCTGGCCACGGCCGCATGGGCTGGTGTGTTCGGTGCGCGCTACCTCGTGCAGTCGCATCTGTACGACACGGATCAGACAGGGCTGCTTGCGGTGGCCAGAATCGCGATGGGCTGGCCACTTGCCGGACTCGCGTTGGTCGTCACCGTCTGGGCGGCCCGGCATGCCGAGCGTGTCATCGAAAGTGCCGAAGCCGCAACAGCGTCGGAGGAGCGGGCGGAGTCGGGGGAGCCTGGTGAGTCGGACAAACCAGAGGTGAATCCCAACAACCCAGGGTGACAACTTCCCACCCTGGGGTCCCTGGTTGTCGTCGCGCCACTCGCAGAGGATCGAAACAACGCTCGGATCGACCGGGTGCAAGCCGGTCACCGGTGTTTCGAAGGGACAGGCCCGATGCCAGACGCCGACACGGCAACGGTCTTGGAGTCGTGGGTGCCGCGCGCAGCCGCAGGGGACCAGATCGCGATCAACGAGATCGTTCGGATCGTGCACCCGCTCGTTCGCCAGTATTGCGTGTCCCGGATGGGGCGGCCCGGTGATCTCCAGGTCACGGCAGACGATGTGGCGCAAGAGATTTGCATCGCGACGATCAAAGCGATCCCACGCTACGAGGACCAAGGCAAGTCGTTTCTCGCCTTCGTGTACGGCATCGCGGCAAACAAGCTGTCGGACGCGCGACGACGGTCCCAGTTGCACCCTCTACGGACCGTCGATGAGCTACCCGAACGAATGTGTGAAGCCTCGGGGCCCGAGGAGTTGGCACTCGCCGGCGAGCAACGCGTACACATCCGCAAGTTGCTCGACGTCCTGTCGCCCAAGCATCAGGAAGTGCTCGTGATGCGCATCGCCATGGGGTTCTCGGCCGCGCAGACGGCCGATGCACTCGGTACGAGCGCCGGCGTCATCCGCGTCATGCAGCACAGGGCGCTGAACAGGCTCCGCGCCGAGCTGCGCAGCGCTGAACCCGTTTACGTCTGAGCTCGTCCTATTAGAGGCCGACAGCGGTCCGCAGAGCGTCCTCGACCTCGACGGACGCGACGAAGAGCAGCTCGTCGCCACCCTCGAGCGGGTCGTCGGCCTGCGGCACGATGACCCGGCCGCCACGCAGAATCGTGACCAGTGCGGCGTCGCGTGGCAGATCGATCTTGCGAACCGGCTTACCTGCCAACGGTGTGTTGTCGGGCAACGTGATTTCGACGAGGTTCGCTTGGCCCTGCCGGAAGGTCATCAGCCGCACGAGGTCGCCGACGCTCACCGCCTCCTCGACCAGCGATGCGAGGATGCGGGGGGTGGACACAGCCACATCGACACCCCACGAGGAATCGAAGAGCCACTCGTTGCGCGGATCGTTCACGCGTGACACCACCCGGCGGATACCGAATTCCGTCTTTGCGAGCAGACTCAACACCAGGTTCACCTTGTCGTCGCCCGTCGCGGCGATCACGACCTCGTAGCTCGCGAGATCCGCTGCCTCGAGCAGCGTCAATTCACAGGCATCGGCGTGCACCCATTTGGCCTCGGGCACTGCCTGCGGGTCGATGTGGTCGACGTCACGCTCGAGCAGCATCACCTCGTGATCGGCACGGATCAGCTCGCGTGCGATCGACCGGCCGACCGCGCCGGCTCCGGCAATTGTGACTCTCATCAGCGGCTTCCCTGGATTGTCGTGAGCACAGCTTGATGGTCGAAGGTCATCGTCGCTCAGTGCTCCTCTGGCGGCGGGTTGCCTGCGAGCGCGACCGCTTCGCCCACGGTGCCCGATACGGCGGCGATGTATACCGTGTCATCCGCTTGCATCACGGTCTTGCCCTTGGGCAAGACCCCTTCGCCGAACCGGATGATGAAGGCAACGCGCGAGCCGGTAGCGGTCTCGAGCTCACTCACCGTACGGCCGAACCAGTCTTCGTGGAGCGCCAGTTCGGCAACGGCAACAGCGCCCGATGGATCGCGCCACTTGGTGGTCTGACCGTCCTGGATCAGGGTGTGCAGGAAGCGGTCCACGGTCCAGGGAACCGTTGCGACCGTAGGAATTCCGAGCCGCTCGTACACAGCTGCCCGCTTGGCGTCGTAGATCCTCGCCACCACTCGTTCGACGCCGAATGTCTCGCGAGCGACGCGGGCGGAGATGATGTTCGAGTTGTCACCGGACGAGACTGCCGCAAACGCTTCGGCTCGCTCGATTCCGGCTTGCACCAGCACGTCGCGGTCGAAGCCCATCCCGAGTACGCGATGGCCGCGGAAATCTGGGCCTAGTCGGAGAAATGCGCTCTTGTCACGGTCGATCACCGCGACTTCATGGCCGATGCGGTTCAAGGCTGCGGCGAGCGATGAGCCCACCCGGCCACATCCCATCACGACTACATACAACGCTGAGCTCCATTCGTCACCTGCACGCATTCGCGGGGCCGTGGCCCCACGGGATCGAACCGTACCGCCGATCGCGCCAAGATATCCATATCGTTGCGCGCGCGTCGTCGAGCAGGACCGTGGCCCCCGCATTGGTGGCTGCCCGCCGCACATCCCGGGGGACGGCTTACGCTTTCTCGGTGTCCAAGCTCACGACCGCCACAAAGCGGCTGCTGCTGGGTAGACCCTTCCGCAGCGACAAGTTGGGCCACACCCTGCTTCCGAAGCGTATTGCGCTGCCAGTATTCGCCTCCGATGCCATGTCATCGGTCGCGTACGCGCCCGAAGAAATCTTCCTCGTGCTCTCCACGGCGGGCCTGTCGGCGATGGTCTACACGCCGTGGGTCGGACTTGCCGTCGCGGGTGTCATGGCGGTGGTCGTCGCGAGCTATCGGCAGAACGTGCACGCCTACCCGTCCGGTGGCGGCGACTACGAGGTTGCGACAACCAATCTCGGGCCAACCGCGGGCCTGACTGTCGGCAGCGCACTGCTAGTGGATTACGTGCTCACGGTCGCGGTGTCGATTTCGGCGGCAGCATCCAACATCGGTTCGGCGATCCCCTTTGTAGGCCAGCACAAAGTGCTCTTCGCGGTGGTGGCGATCGCGCTGCTCACTGCGATCAATCTGCGCGGAATTCGCGAATCGGGCACGGCATTCGCGATTCCGACCTATGCGTTCATCGTCGGAATGGTCCTCATGCTCGGTTGGGGGTTCTTCCGCATCTATGTCCTCGGCGACGACATTCATGCCGAATCGTCGGGTTTCGAATTACGCGGCGAGAACGAGCATCTGGTTGGAATTGCGTTCGCCTTCCTTGTGGCGCGGGCTTTCTCATCGGGCTGCGCCGCGCTGACCGGCGTCGAGGCGATCAGCAACGGTGTTCCAGCTTTCCGTAAGCCGAAGTCTCGCAACGCCGCAACGACGCTCCTGATGCTCGGCGGCATCGCCATCGTGCTGCTGATGGGCATCATCATGCTGGCCCAGAAGCTCGGCATCAGATATGCGCACGACCCCGCGGCCCAGTTGGTCGGCGCGCCCGAGGGCTATCACCAGAAGACGCTCATCGCTCAAATCGCCGAGGCTGTGTTCAGCGACTTCCGCATCGGGTTCTTCTTCATCGCGATCGTGACGGCGTTGATCCTCGTGCTCGCAGCGAACACGGCATTCAATGGCTTCCCGGTGCTGGGTTCGGTTCTCGCGCAAGACCGTTTCCTTCCGCGTCAGCTGCACACTCGTGGCGACCGGCTCGCGTTCAGCAACGGCATTCTGTTCCTGTCGGGTGCCGCCATCGCGTTTGTCGTCCTGTTCGGTGCCGAAGTAACCAAACTGATCCAGCTATACATCGTCGGCGTGTTTGTCTCGTTCGTGTTGAGCCAGACCGGCATGCTCGGGCACTGGACGCGGCATCTGAAGACCGAAACCGAGCCCGCGGCACGAGCCAAGATGCAGCGCTCGCGCGTGATCAACGCGATCGGCCTCGTGATGACCGCTGCGGTGCTGGTGATCGTCCTGATCACGAAGTTCGTGGCCGGCGCGTGGATCGCAATCGTCACGATGAGCGCAATCTTTGGCCTTATGCGGCTGATTCGGCGGCACTACGACGCAGTGGCACGCGAACTCGCCGAAACCGAATGGGATGGCGTACTTCCGAGCCGAACGCATTCGATCGTTCTCGTGTCAAAGCTGCATATGCCGACGAAGCGAGCAATCGCCTACGCCCGCGCCACTCGCCCGGACACGTTGGAAGCGATCACCGTCAACGTCGACGAACCCGATACACGCAAATTGGTTCGCGAGTGGGAGCGCAGCGATGTGTCCGTGCCGCTCAAGGTGATCGAGTCGCCATATCGTGAAGTCACCAAGCCGGTGCTCGATTACGTCAAGCGGCTACGCAAGGACTCGCCGCGCGATGTCGTTACGGTATTCATTCCCGAGTACGTCGTCGGCCATTGGTGGGAGCAGATTCTGCACAACCAGAGTGCGTTGCGACTCAAGGGCCGCTTGCTGTTCGAGCCCGGTGTCATGGTGACGAGCGTCCCGTGGCAGCTGATGTCGTCCGAGCGTGCCAAGCGCGAAGGCTGGGAAGACGCGCCTGGCGCGATCCGCCGCGGCTACCAAGACCAGAAGTGAGCCTCAGCTGGTTCGGCCAACGTTTCGAACTGCGGCTGGGTAACCCTGGCCACGGTGGTTTCTGCGTTGCCCGGCACGAGGGCAGAGTCGTTTTCGTGCGCCATGGGCTACCGGGTGAACTGGTCGTCGCGGAGATCACCGAGGATCGCGGTGGTTCGTTCTGCCGGGCCGATGCGATCGAGATTCTGGAGCCTTCCGCGGACCGTATACCCGCGCTGTGCCCGGTGTCGGGTCCGGGAGGCGCTGGCTGCTGCGACTTTTCGCATGCGACGCTGTCGAGCCAGCGTGGGATCAAGGCGACGATCGTCGCCGAACAATTGCAGCGGATAGCGGGACTCGAACTCGACGTCGAGGTCGAGGAGCTGCGGGGGACCGGCTCGGGCGGCGGGTGGCGGACGCGGGTTCGGCTTGCGGTCGGTAACGACGGCAGGGCAGGCGTGCACGGTTACCGCAGCTCGAAGGTTCTCGCGGATCTGCGCTGCCCGCAACCGGTTTCGGGAGCATTCGCCGGAATCGAAGCCCGCAGCTGGCGACCTGGTACCGAACTGGCGGTTGCCGTGGACAGCGCGGGGACGCAGCATGTTGTCGAACTCGGTCCGGCGCAGGTGTCGCGGACCGGCAAGCGGAGCCCCGGTCGGCGGGGTGCGATGGCGCGGCGCGCCGCAACACGGATCCCGCGCTCCGAGCGAGTAGCAGTGGGAACCGGCCGACCGGTCGAACGCGTCGGCGACCGGCAGTGGGAGCTCGATGCTACTGGCTTCTGGCAGGCTCATCGTGGTGCAGCGCAACAGTATTCGGACGTAGTCGCCGAATGGTCGGAGGTCGGCCCTGGGTCGGTTGCCTGGGATCTCTACGGCGGCGTCGGAGTCTTCGCGGCCCGACTCGCTGAGCGGGTCGGAACAGCTGGAAGTGTTGCAGCAGTAGAGTTTTCCCGCGAGGCGGTACGTGACGGCACAAGCGCGTTGACGGATCTTTCGCAGGTCCGGTTTCATGCGGCACGGGTCGAAGATGCGGTTGCCGAACTACCCGCGGGCCCAAGGGTTGTCGTGCTCGACCCGCCACGGTCCGGCGCCGGTCGGGACGTCATCACGGCGGTTGCGCAACACGAGCCACCGCGAATCGTGCACGTGGGCTGCGATCCCGCATCCTTTGCCCGCGACGTCGCCCTGTACCGCGAGCAGGGTTATCGGCTTGAACAATTGCGCGCTTTCGACGCTTTTCCGCTGACCCACCACGTCGAGGTCATCGGATTGTTGACGAAGTAGGTGGCAGGAGATCGAAACTCCGCTGCGTCGTGACTAGGCGGACCGGGCCGCCGCGTTCACGGCGAGAGTGCGGTCGATGCACTCGACGATCTCGCCGACCGCGTGTGCAGCTTCGGGGACGAGGTTTGCAGCGGCCTGGAAAACATGGATCTGGCCGCGCCAGACCTGGAGTTCGCATTGCACACCCGCCTGGCCGAATTCAATGGCGAGGCGCTCGGCGTCCTGATACAGCATCTCGGCGTCGCTGATCTGGATCAACGACG
>JBBSKP010000059.1:0-23943 GCA_038256175.1 Mycobacteriales bacterium | reverse complement strand
GACTCGGCTAGGAAACGGTGCGTACGACCATCACGTCGCACGGTGATTTGCGGGCGACCTCGGCGGGCACCGACCCGAGAAGACGCCCGGTGAGCGAGTTGAGGCCACGACTACCGATCACGAGAAGATCGGCGTCGATCTCCTCGACCACCGCAACCAGCGCGTCGGCGGGGGCGCCGGCGACCACCCGCAGGACCACCTGATCCGCGCCAGCGGCGGCCACGGCTTTGTCGCGGGCTGCTTGCAGAATCTCCCGCGGCCGTACTGGTCCCCGTATCAGAGCACTGTCCCACCCGTCCAACGACTCGGAGGCGACCCCGAGTTCTAGGTCGAGGTCGTGTGCCGGAGTGTGGGCGCACACGATGACCAGCAACGCCGCCGCGTCACCCGCGAGAAGCGCCGCCTTCTCGACGGCGGCAAACGACGAGTCGGATCCATCGGTGCCGACAACAATCGTCTGGTAGGTGTTCATGTCACCCCCTCCTCGATAACGACCGGCGCCAGTCGCGCAACAAGTGCAGGGAATTTTCGATCGACGATGCGGGTCCCCGGCGCCGGGCTGGCCCCGCTGGTCGTGGATCGGCCAAGACCACCGCCCACAATGTCGGAGTCCGAGAGACGGGGTGCCGCACGTCGCATTTCGCGCCATAAGACGCCGACAATCACGACCACCCCACCGAACGCAACACCCACCGTCGTCGTGGCAAGAAGGGCATAGACCTGCATGGACTGCCTCCCCCGTGAAAGTGTCGTCATCCGGGTCTTCGCGTGGCTCCGACGCACAAGCACCTGTGGCGGGACCGGCGGTCACGCATCCCTCTCCATCCTCGACCTGCAGGACCACAACACCGCACTACAGTCCGACAACACCGCATTGGCCTCGGACAACACTCGGCTGACCGACGTCAACCGGCAACTCCGCGACCACACGCAGCCGCACCCACCTGCGCACGCTCCGAGACCGCCGCGCTCGACGAGCCGTTGACGGCTGCTCGGCTGGGTGCGCCCGCGGGTGAGCCCCACCGACTACCGTCGGGGTGGTGCCAGCGGGGCTCACCGAGGCGTCGCGGAAATCTCAGCAAGCGTTACCGCGACACGCAACGAGCGATATCGACTCGCGACACGGCCCCGGGTTCGGCAATACCGCACCACCAGCGGCCGGGACCACCTCGTGTCCATTTCATCACGTGACGGAATAGACCGCGTGTGTCGGGGAGGAACAGGAGTCCGAGCCGCACCGTCCGGACGAGAATGCGTCGGTGACTGGATGCACTCTGCGCCAATGGGCGGTGCCGAGCAATCATTCGCAGTGTCGGCCGCTGCGCTCGACGATGCCGCACACACTTTGCGCGACAAGTACGACGTGCTGCTGGATCGGATCGCCGACCGCCTGTTAGGTATGCCTGCACCAGGCACCCCGCAGTGGTACGCCATCTTCCGCGACAAACCGAGCGCCGAAATCTATCACCAGCGGCGCTCCGAAGTCCGTGCAGCGCTCACACATCGCGCCGGAGTCAGTGTCACCGAAGCCGGTTTCCCTGCCAGTCCGATCCGACAGCAGAAACGGGTCACACGACGCACCGTCGACGAGGCGCAACTCAGCATCTGGTGACCGGCTCTAACCGTGCGCCGGACAATCCGAGGCATAATCTTGAGGCTACCGAATTGCCTTGTCCCCCAGCATATTTGTTTTGCCGATAACAGGTATTATGTCAACTAGGGCCGAAAACACCTGTACAACAACGTATTTGCGTTGTTGATAACGCCGCACGTTTCTCGGTACGTCGAGGATATGCCCACCTCCCCCAGTCCGTCAATGGGAAGCTCGTGCTTCGCTGTGGGCCGTAGTCATTGTCTCGCAAAGTTCCACACACTTCCCCGCGCGGTATTTGGTTGACATATCGCGCGGGAAGATGTTTGATTGTCTTCGACCAACATTAACCACCATCAGGAGAATCGCTTGGCAATCTTCGTCAACGTCCCCCGCACCACCACCGCGGAGTCCACCGCCACCGACCTGCACGACGCGACAGTCGGTCACTGGCCGCTACGCACTCCGGCGCAGATTGTCGACGTCATCGCAGAAATCGGCGATGCCATCTACGGCGTACGCGCCAATACCATCGTGTCGGCGTACCCGATCAAAGCGGTCACCGTCACCGAAGGCGGCCGCTTCGTCATCACTGCCGGCCCGAACCCCGACCCCGCCCAGACAGCCCTGATCGGCGCCACTCTCCCGGCAGGGCTGGCATGGCAACAGGGTGAACAGTGGCCGGTCAAACTGCACGACAGCGCCATCCTCACCACTGACTAACAACGGACGGAGCAGAGCCGAAGCCCCATATTCGTTCTCGAACTCACTGAAAGGCAAGCAAATGGCTATCTTCGTCAACGTCTCCCGAACGACTACCCCACTGTCGAAGCCCGCCGAACTTCAGCAGGCCACGGTGGGAGACTGGCCGTTTCGCGGCGAAACGCAAACGCTGCCGGACATCGAGGAATACGGCGATGTCATCTACGGCGTTCGGCGCAACGAAATCGTGTCGGCGTATCCCATCAAACGGATCGTCCTCAACGACGAACAGACTCGGTTCGTCATCGTCCCCGACACCGACACCGACACCTCCACTCTCGCGGGCCGCAAAGGTTTGAGCCTGCCAGAGGAGCTGGCGTGGCGGCGCGGCCAACAATGGCCCGTCAAACTTTACGACAGCGCCGACTTCGCGAAACTGCTCGACGCTACACCCGAAGCCGTAATGATCGGCGGCTTCCGAGTCGAGCTCAAAGACGACGTTCTCCAAGTCCATGCCCCCCGCGGTGCCGCGGTGATCGTGAAAACAAGCCGCTGACCAACTTCTTTACAGCCCATCCCACGCACCACGAACATCGGAGAAGATCCGTCATGGCTTCCACCGAAAACGTCCCACCAAGCCAGACGACCGTCGTCGACGACGTCGATGCCCTCGCGAGCGATCCGCTCTATCAACTCTCCACTGCGGGCCAGGAACTGTTCCACACCAACATGCTCTTCTCGCTGTTCACAACAACGCCATGGGCGACGCAACCCCTCGCCGATCTCTTCGGCATCCTTGCCCCCGATCCAGACAACGAGATCGTGACGATCAAGCGCGAATGGAAGAACCTCGATCTGTTCATCGACGGCGGCGTGGGCCAAGGGAAGTTGGTTCTGGAAAACAAGCTGCATGCACTCCCGCGCCGCGACCAGCTCGACGACTACTACCAAGCACTGCCAGACGGACTACAGACCGACGAAACCTGTTATGCACTACTGTCCCTCATCCCACCAACCTTCGCGCTACCCCAACCCTGGCGGCATATCGACTACCAAGACATCATCGAGCCGCTGAACAAGTCCGCCACGATCCTGCGAGACGATCCCGATCCGCAGTACGCCTTCCACGCCGAGCTGCTCGCTCACTACGCCACCCTCGTCACACGGCTCGTCGCCGTGCGCGATCGATACAGCGTGCACTCCGGGCACCTGCAGCGAGTCAAACTCGGTGCGGTCGAACGCAACCGGCTACAAGACGCTCGGCTGCTACCGCTCGTCGAAAAGCTACGCATCGCCGGACTTGCGGCATTGATCACCGAGCACACCAGCCGTCCCGTGGAGATCGGGTTGAGCAACACCCACGGGCTCGCACAATGTTCGGCCAAAGGGCGTGTGTCCGGTCATCACTTCAGTTGGCAATACCAGTCCGGCCAAATACGTCTGGCCGTCGCGCTCGACCAAACAGCAGGCCCGACCTGGCGCGGACGTCGCACGGACCGCGAGCGACTCGTCGAGCAGTACTTTCAGGACTTCTTCGACTTCACCAATGCGGCGGTCGAGCCGGACATGCACTCCGTCCTGGACGAATACACCGGCAACATGATCTGGCTCGGCTACGAACCGGACTTCGTTTACAAATACCGCCCATTACGCACCGACGCCACGTACCAGCAGCTCGCCAGCATCTGCGCCGGACTGACCCACCACATCGAGCAATACGCAACAACCCATTAACCGCTGCTCACGAACTCCGTCACTGGGCACTCTTAACCCCACTCGAAAACCGGTCGATCGGGTTGGTCCCGATGGACGCCGAGCGTTTGACGATGGATGTTCGCAGCACCACCAGCCGTTCGGTCCTCGCAGCGTTGATCGATCGTTGCGCGAATGTCGGTGATCAGGCGCAAGATCAGGATCCTACGCACGCCCCCAAATGCCAGGTAGCAAAGAGAAGGAACCATAACAGTGTCGAAGAGAATTCTTGCGGCGGGAACATTGGCCTTGGTCGCCGCTGCAACCGTCGCGATCGGGGATGCGGGCATCGCCAGCGCGGTCCCCGACATCGACGTCGAATATTTCGGCTCGCAGACGGCGTGCGCGGCGACGGCCAGTCACATTCGCGAGACAACCCCGTACACCGCCGATTGCTCGAATGATGGTCCAGGAGTCTGGAAGATGGTGGTGCGGCCGTCGACCTTTTGACCGTAATTGCGCCTGGCCCGGATCACGGGTCCACCAGCTACACGAGGTGTAGTTGCAACTCGAACTCAGTGTCACCACAACGATTTCGGCGCGCCGAAATTGCTGGAGGTTAGTAACCGGTCCGGAACTCCAACTCCGGACAATGTATTGAGCAGTAACGTATCGACTCGCTCAATCTAGTACTGCACAGCGGCTCATGAACGATGCTCTGCAGCAAACTGAGTTGCAGCGAGGCCACCCGTCACCGTCGTTGTCGGTGGGTACCTGAACACTCTCCTCATGACCACCTCCCAAGCTGCCGGCACAGCGAAACCTTCCAGCAGCAGACACTGCGCCGCGTCGGCGGCATGGGCTGTCGCGTCGGTCGCGACACTCTGCCTTTCGGGCTGCGCTGCGCCCGCATCCTCGGCAGCACCCGTTGCCGTTGCACCAATGCATGCTTCGCCGGTTATCGGGACGGGGCCGACGAACTACACCGTGCAGCCACAACCAGCCGCAGGTAGCTGCCACTACCGCTACACCGGCGACGGGCAACCGTTGCCCGACCCTGGCTGCACCCCAGGTGCCACGAACCCGAAGGTCACCCAAGACACTCTGGGGTCGACGATCTGCAAACCGGGCTACACCAAGTCGATCCGTCCGGGGCAGGCGATCACCGGTCCAGAGAAGAAGGCGAACGCCGAATCATATGGTTACACAGGGTCTTTGGGTGATGCCGAATACGATCACCTCATCTCTCTCGAGCTCGGAGGAGACCCCAACGACCCCCGGAATCTTTGGATCGAGCCCCCCTCCCCCGGACACAATCCCTCCGACGGCGTCAACAACCCGAAAGACAAACTCGAAAACCAACTCAACGCCGCCGTGTGCGCAGGAACGATGAGCCTCCCAGCTGCTCAGGACGCGATCGCAAGCGACTGGACGACCGCGCATCCGACCTCGAATTAGCGTGCGCTGATTGAATTGGCGTCATGTTCATCACGGGGGCGTTCTTCGCGAAGCAGGTCAGGGTGGTCGAGGGCCTGGTCGACATCACCGGCGGGTTCCTCAGTGGCCGGTACTTCTCTTCGGGTCAGACCGAAGCCGCCGCGAACGCTGTGGTGTTGGTGCACTGCGGTCCGGACGACGTGAACACCACTCAGGACGTTCGAGTGAGCATGGTTCGACCCGGTACACCCGATCCCGTCGACATTCACCGGCATAGATTCGCGATCGCTGGCTACGTGAACTGCGTGCTCCTGCCGTTCACGTTTCCGGTAAATGGGCCCGGCCGCTACGTCTTTCACTTCCACGTCGGCGACAGCGGCCCCTTGGCCACTGTGGGCCAGGACATCTACATCGACGACATGATGGCGGAGCTGCTCTAGCCGCGCGCTGCCCACTCCGATGACCTTGAGCATGGCGAGGTGTGTTCGGTTAGTGCACTACGCCTCGTTCTTTCCCGCGCAACAGCGGAAGATCACGGTCCAACCCCGGTTGGATAGAGCCCTCCGCACCACGAAACTTCCACACCGCCCACGCGCAAGACCGAGGAGCAGCGCCCGGAACCACCGCTCCACAGCCAGCAGACGCACGATGATCTCCTGACGTAACGCCTTGCCCCGCAGCACAAGTGGAGCATCATCATCGGCGGGTCCGCGACCCTCGTAGAGGGGTGACGATGCCGGGTGTCGCCGCACAGACCGCGAACAACTCGTCGAGCAGCAGTATCCGGACTTCTTCGACTTCACCAACGCGGTCGACGCGGATCAGCTGACCTCCCAACCGGCATCTCGGGGAGCAGCGCTCATCTCGGGGGTCACGTCGAAGGCAGTGTCCGTTGCAACGTCGATTCCGGCGCACCTTGCGACGACGTCCAACTCACGCACCAGCTGTCCGAGCGCCCGATTATCGTGGCGGCGACGTCGGCGCCACTCTGCTTGTTGGTAGGCACTCCACGCCCGCGAATTTGTCGACCGCGGGTATTGGTAGGCGACAAACGCATGCTCGGATAGGACCGGGATCGGCCGACGGCCCAGCCGGGAGCCTTTTGCAGTAGCCAGCCCTGAGTAGCGCAGGTCGGTTATTCGGTGGGCGGACCAAAACGAGCGCGAAGCGGCGTCAAACCAGCAGCTGCGCCGATGTCGGCACGGCACATGGTGAACGGTTCGTGACATGGCGGACTCCTCCGCCAGCCACCGGTATTTCCGGTGTGCTGACTAAAAGTCAGCGCCGGAGAACCTGCCACTCTTGCTCGACAACGTCTGGATGATCATGTCGATCACTCTGTCAGACGTTCGCACGCGCCCGCGACTGCTTTCTGCTGATCACGCGTTTCTCGGGGCGGCGCTCCGCTCCGTGTCGGCGAAAACCGTCAGTGTTGGGTGTAACACCGCACCGATCCGACGGCGACCGCATCGTCGGTCATGGCGAAGGAGCTACACCACTTGTAGTGCAGAGAGCCGTCTCTTTCGCACGTCTGTCTACGAGTAGCGCAGTGACGCCGCGGATGTCGCTGCCGTGGAAGCGCGCGGCGTGCCTCCTCGTCGGACCGGTGGTGAATCCCAGCGTGATCGCAGTCAGCGTCCGGTGGTGCAGCGACGACCCGGAGCGAGATCGACGCGTCGATCCGCTGGCCGTCTGAGCGTGGCTGCTGTGTGACATACCGGATTCAGTGCCGACCTGTCTCGTCCGTATTCCCGACGCTGGGAGACCCGCCGCACGATCCGCACCGGCTTCGATGACGATCCCCGGTTGACCGCACTGCGTGCACCGGGGTGGGCTAACTGGCGCGGTGGCGACCCGTTCTCCCGTCTTGTGGGTCGTTGGAGATTCTCGGTGGCGGTGAGAGTGCCCGCAAGCGAGCGATGCGTAACCTCCCATACGGCTATTTCCGTACCAGATGGCGACAAGGCGACAGCTACCTTCGCGACAGGCCATGTTGCCGGACCGAACTGATCCAATGCAGTCACGGAAGGATTCGAACCGCCTCCACCACATCCTCGGTGTGCAGCGCGTGTACGGTCGCCTGCCAGCGCTCGTACTTCCCGTAGTTCGCCGGGTCGAGGATCGCCTCCCACGACCGCTCGATGCGACCGCGCAGCCGGTCCGGCCATTCCCCCAGAGGCTGGTCACGGACGCCGGCGGCCTCACAACGGGCGACGAAGGCGTCCCATACGGGTTCCCATCGCTTCCAGTGGTCGTCGTCGGACTCACCCGTCAGCGGGGGCACGTACAGGACCCGGTTGAGAACCATGTGCCAATCGTCGAAGTGGGACAACAGGAGTCGCTGTCGCGGAACGCGGCAGGTGAGCAGCACGCTGCCGCGGGATCGACGGCACGAGTCGACAAGCTCGCGGCGGCGGATACGGGCCCACAACCACAGCGCGCTGTCACCGCTGGTGGGTAGCCGCGCCGCCATCCGGCGGCACATCCAGTCGTAGGCGTCGTCGAAATCCGGGCACGCCAACCGCGGATCCGGGACCAACATGCCGCTGGTGCGTAGACAGTCGAACGCCTCCGCAGTCTGGATGGTGTGCAGCAGCAGCGACTCGGCAGTGATGTCGTAGCCCACCCGGCCCGCCGGTAACGCACACTCAGGGTCGGCGTATCGGATCGGGAACCCATTCACAGCCACCATGTTGTCCCACGGCACTGACAACTGTGTTGTGTGCGGACTCGGAACCCGATGCTCCGCGTCTCAGGAAACTCCACAAGTGAAGATGACGAGCAGCTCCAACTGAGAAAGTGCAGCCGAAACTGCGCCTACTCGTCGGTATACGCCTGCACGATGCGATAGAAGAAAAGGAGGCCCACCAGCACGACATCGATGGGGTCGACGCCGGCGACTGGCGAAACGATATTGCCGATCACCCAAAGCAGGTGCTACGACGGATCGGTCACGCGAGAAGACTCCAAACTTGAGACGCTCCGTCGACAGGCATTCGTCGCCTGAACCGGGAAAGGTTCCAACTTCGGCGCTCCATCCTGGACGGATCTTTTGGGGGCCCTTGCGGGGGTGGAAGATCGAGCGCGTCAGTCGCCTATCTCGGCGAGCAGCCGGGCTGCACGGACGGTTCCGGATCTGGCCTCATCTGCGGTACTGCTCGGAGGATGAACGGAGCCGTTCACGACTTGTCGGTCAGCCCTACCGGGAAGGTGATGACCCGTCCACTGTTCTCTTTCCCCCGATGATTTCCGACGTGACGACTACTACAAAAGCGGACCAACCGGACCTAACGACGCTCCCGTGCCAATGTCACCGATGAGCACCGGAGAGGGCTCCGCCGGTCGGACGGAATCGGATTGATCCTCATGAGCAGGCGCCCTTGGTCGGTGTTGCCGCGATCGCCGTTGCCGCCACGATCGTCCTGTATCGCTGGAAGAGGGTTCGTGCTGATTGGTTGAAGCGCGGCGAGGCAGCTGGCATTGCGGTCTTCACCGGTGTCCGGCGCGGCGTCCGGTGACGAGTTTGACGATGAACAGCAGGATCACGGCGCCGAGGACGCAAATGAAGAACGAGAAAATCAGTTGTCGCACAACATTATTCGAACTATTATTCGGTCTGCTGTATTGCTCATCGAATCCGCGACTTGCTTGCTTTAGTTGTCGCATCCGTCGGCGTCGTTGGCGAGCCATTGGCGGATTGCGCGTGTGAAGTATTCCATCGGGTGTGGATCGCCGCCGGTGAGCGAGTCGATGACCGCGTGCGGTTGGATCGGCAGCATGGTCACTTCTGCGGTCGCGATTCCGCGGGGTCGGAAGACGATCATTCGTGGCGGGTGCGGCGCCACGCTGGGGTGGATCAGCAGGGAGCGCGGCACGTGATTCCAGCCAGGGTAGGCCTGCGCGTAGACGGTGAGTTGATACAGGTCGGATATGGACAGCGGGCCTGTGTCGTAGCGTTTGTATTTCGAGTCGATCGCCGCAGAGCGGTCCCTGGCTGTCACGAGGATGTCCGGGCGGATGGCGTAGCCGCCACCGTCGCTGGCGTAGAAAGTCGAGTCACTTGCTTGTGATCTCTGCGTATATCCCGTCGGGAGGCAGCGGCGCACGAGTTCGGTGACGAACCGTTCGAACAGCCTGTTCATGTCGATGAGGAACGCCTCTGCCCGGGTGTGGCCGCTCACGAAGGCGTTGTCGATGAAATTGTGGTCGAGCAGCGCGAGGGCCCAGGTGAGAGTGGCGCGATAGCGCTCGTTGTGCCGGTTGTAGTGCAGAAGCTGCGTCCGAGCCGTGTAGGGATCGGGAGGGCGGGTCGGCGCGGCTGCAGCGAAATGGTCGTAGAGATGGGTGGTGCTGCGGCGCCGCGCGGGATCCGTGCCGATGGTGCGCGCGATCCGGAGGGCCGCGGCGATGAGTTGGTTTTCTAGAATGTCGGCGTCAAGTTCCTCGAACGTGCAGGCGAGGCTGTCAAGTCGGCTGAATCGTCGCAAGGTCTGTTGTTGGATGTCGATGCGGCCGCGGACGAAGGGGAGGTCGTCACGCGCGGGCCGGTAGCCGGCGAGCAGACCCTCGCGGTGGATCGTCCGGGCGCCGTCGGTGAGGAATCGCGCGATGAGCTCCGGAAGGGTATCGCGAGGACCGGTGGCGAACCGGTGGTGCAGCGTTTCAAGGAACGTCGGGCTGTTCGCGTCCGCGACGGCGATCATCGCAAGTACGTCGAGATCGGTGCCGGCGAGTTTGGGCACGATGCGCAGCGGTCCAATGCCGGGAATGTCGGCCGTGCCGATCCACTGTGTGGCGGTGACTTCCGCGCGCCGATGGTCCAGCCACCGGATCCTGACTTTCTCCGCGAGTGCCCCTGCGACAACGATTCGGTGCTGCTCGAATCCGGGCACGACATCGAAGATTCGGGTTTCGTATTCGGAAAGTGTCCTCACTGTGTGCCGGCGGCGCCGTACTCGGCGGCAAGCATGTCCACGAGGGTTTCGTCGTCGACGGGAACGATCCGTTGCGCGGCTGCATCGACGAGTGCAGGCCCGAGGTAGCGGGTGAGTTGGGTGTAGTCGTCGTAGGCCAGTTCTTGCAGGAGAGGGATGACTTCGAGCCGGATGATTTGGGCAAAGTCGACCAGGTCGGTGATCGGCTCACCGGACTGCAGGAAATAAGCGTGGCCGATTTGACGGTCACGTCCGGCATGTTCGGTGATTCGTCGATTAAGTTCGTCCAGGAAGACGTCGAGCGCAAGGGGGATCGATCCACCGCTGGTTTGGGTTTCCAGCAGCGAGGGCGCAGGCAGGATCTCGTCGAAGGCGAACCGGCGGCGCAGTGCGGCGTCGAGGGTGCGGATCGAGCGGTCGGCTGTATTCATCGTGCCGATAATGAGCAAGTTCTCGGGGACAGCGAAGGGTCGCTGGCTGGCGGGCAGGAGCACCGGGATGCCCCGCTTATCGGCCTCGATCACCGTCATGAGTTCGCCGAGCACGCGCGGCACGTTAGCTCGGTTGATCTCGTCGATGAGCAGGACGAAGATCTTGTCCGGGTCAGCCGTCGCGTCCGCGCAGACCTTCTTGAACAGCCCGTCGGTGAGGGCTAATCGCAGACCGCCCGATCCATCGCCGTCGACAGGGCGGTAGCCCTCGACGAATTCCTCGTAGGTGTATGAGGCGTGGAAGGTGACTAAAGTGAGCGCGCGATCGTGCCAGCCGCCGGAGTGCCCATCCGCGTACCAGCGGGCGAAACGGCGTGCGCTGTAGGTTTTTCCGGTCCCCGGGGGACCGTAGAGGACGATTTGCTTCTTACGTTCGATCGCCTTCGCCCACGTCGCGAATCGCTGACGCTCGGCGTCGGAGTACACGGGAGCGGCGTCTGCCTGCGCCATCGCTGTGACCGGCGCGCCGTCGTCGGGTGTGAGGATCCGGGTGACGTCCGACTTCTGTAGGGTTTGGAAAGTCGCGCGCCAGCCGCCGAATCCGGGATCGAACTTCCGCGCGAACGTGGTGTCCCAATCCACCGCGACAGTGTGCTTATAGTGGGCCCGGTCCGTTAGGAACGTGTAGCCGTCGTCGCGGACCGTCCCGATTCCGAGGACTTCGGTGGTGCCTCGGTTCGCAACCACGTGGTTGCCGGGCTGGAGGTTGCGGTAGGTCCACAGCCTTTTGGCGGTCATTTTGTTCGAGCGCTCGGTGGCGTTGCGGTCGGTTCGGCTCAATGCCTCGGCGATGTCGTCGGGCGAATCGTAGAGGGAGAGATCGCCGAGCTCGTCCCAGCCGACACATATGTACCCGTACCGTACGCAGTCGTCCCACTCTGAGGCTTGCTCACCCGGTGAGACCTTCAGGTAAACGCTCGATCCACTCGTGCCGCCGCCGCGCTGCGTCTCTGCCGGCGGGCGCCACGCCTCCAACATGCACATCAACTCGTACAGAGATGCATCGGCGAGCTCAGGAGTGGCCCGCAGCGCAGCTGTGACCGCGAGATTCAAGGACAGCGGAGGGAGCTCCGGGTCGACTCCGACGATTTTGGCGTAGTGCTGCAGGCGTGCCTGCGCGAACACCGGCAGAACATGTTCAGGGAAGTAGATGTGCAAGGCCTTCAGGACCACGGACGGCCACACACCGGGCACGGTGACCGTCGCCGCCTCGCCCCATTCGGACGCGGACGCGAACTCGAACACCGAACAGAATCCGGTTCGAATCGCAGCCCACGCCTGCTCTGGGGTCGTGAACACCTGCGGGTAGCGCCATTCCCCGGAATTGTGGGAGAAGATCCCGAACTTTGCCGCGGACCCGCCGGAGATACTGCCCAACCCGCGGGTTTCCACTTCGAGGGTCCAGCAGAAATTCTGCTTCGCCGCCTCCGCGCCCATCGCATATTGCTCCAGCACCATCGACGGCCAGCTGTCGAGAGGAAAGCGCTCGACCACTGCGGCGCGAATTGCAGCGACTACTTCGAGTTGTTCGGCAGGCTGCCGGTGCAGGCCAGCCACAATCGCCTCGTCCAGATCCACTTCGCCCCAATCGTCATGTGACCACTGCCGGTTGCAAGCGTCTCCGTCCGCGAACCACCGTCGAACTCTAGTGACAGGAGCCGACACCCGCGCCGAAGAGGTTTCTCTCAGCCCCAGCGGCGATTCGAATTGGCGGTCGTGTGAGTCACGTCACGCACGACTCGCTCAATCAGTTGCCGCACCGCCGTTCATGAATAGCGGTCTGGAGCAACCCAACATTGCGCGAGTTCGGAGGAGACCCCAACGACCCACACAACCTGTGGAGCCCCCTCCCCCGGACACAAACCCTCCGACTGAGTGAACAACCCGAAAGACAAACTCGAAAACCAGCTCAACGCGGCAGTGTGCTCCGGAGCGATGAGTCGCCAAGCTGCTCAAAACACGATCGCAACCGTCGCTACACCGTGTATCGCGCCGCCCAGGGGGCCGACGCGAGCACCGACGGCGCACGGGAACTGCTGGCAAATATCGACGAGGTGGGTGGCCTCGTGCCTGGGCGACGAAAATCGGTAATCGGCGCCCCACCTCCACCGCTAAGAACGCCCCGCTCAAAGCTCAGGCCATCGCGCTGGCGGCGCAATCGCTGGTCACGCTTGGCGTGGGCAGCAGCGCGGACCTCGGTGCCGGCGCCACCAACGGAACAATCAGCGCAGCGAAAACCGCGTGGCGGGCTGTCCCGGGGCAACGCTCGGCCTGACGTGGGAATACGCCCTGATGCTGGCGCACATCCCCGGCGTGAAGGCCGACCGCATGGTTATCCGGTACACCGCCCGCGCAATCGGCGTCCCCGAAGACCAGCTCAGCCCCGAGCAAGCAAACGCCCTCGTCGGCAGGTCGCGGAGGCGAACGGTTGGAACATCATCCACACCGACCACGCGATCTGGCGCTTCGAATCCGGGCGGCCCGTCAACCGTGAGCAGACCGACAGCTAAAGGAAGTTTGCTCGGATCATTCGGCGCCGCCTGGGTGTGCACGGTACGCGGTATCCCGGATTCGGTCGGTTTCGGGATGGTCCAGCTCGCTGTTCCATGAAATCGGTCGATTGTTGAACGCCGAGCGGATTCGCTTGCGTGGTCAGACCTTGCGGGTGTCGGTGTTGAATTGCCGCACTGATCGTGATGAGTACGCCGAATCAGCCGGTGCTCGGCGGGGACCCTGAGTGCGCCGCGCACAAAGCCGGGACCATCGCGCTGCGCGTGGATTGCCGCGGTCAAAAACCGCAACAACACAGTCGTTGCCGGGCGTCAGGTGCGCCCCGGTAATGGTGGGCGAGTTAGACCGAGAAGCGTCCATGAGTGCATTGCGTGCCAACTGCGTCAACGGTAGTTGACATAGTTCTCAATTATCAGCAAATGTATTGCGGCGCAAAATGATTGATACATTGAGGCCACGTCAGTTCTGTCACCGTGACGGTTTTACGGCCAGGCGCAGCGCCGTACGGATCGGGAGCATCATCGATCCACTCTCATGTCGTTCCGGATTTCGGCTCAGATTGGACAATTCTCACGCTTTCCCGGATTACTCTCACCTTTTCCCGGATCGAACCAAACTGTCCGATCCGCGCATAGATACCTGCCGTGGCCACGCATCTCGTCACCCCTGGTGATCGGACAGTCGGGCACTGCTCTCGATGCGGCTGCCCTCGTACAACTCGATGACCTCCCGATAGGAGTCGCGTTCTCGGTCGATGATCAGTTCGCGGCTTCCCCACGCCTCAAGGTCCCGGGTGTAGTCGTCACCAGCTTTGATCTTCGCCAACCATTGGCCCTTACCGGGTCGTCGAGTATAGACGACCGTGTTCTCGTGCGCAGTTACCCTGTCGCCGGTGCTGATCACTCGGTCGAGCGAGCCGCAGACCGGGCAAGGCGGGGTGCTGTCCTGCAGCACCTGATCGCAGTCGGCGCATCGGAAAGCGGGGGGTTGTTCGACCGGCGGCTGCGCCTTTGGTCGACTGCGGACGGCGGCGGTCTTGAGCTGGCTGTCGTGCGGGCGGCACACCTGCCAGATCTCTTCTGGCTGAGCGGCGAATTGGATCCGCACGGTGTGCGTCGCCTCGTCCTGACACTCGCCCATTTCGCACGGGACAGTCTCTGCGGTCATAGCCGACAGTATCCCGCTGGATACGCCACGATCGAGGAGCCGCGACTGATGTCCGAACCGCCGCGGCTTGGAGTCACACTGGTTGACACGCACCGGTTTGTTCCCGTCTTCGCTCGACTGGGCAATGGAGTCGCCGCTTACGCGGTGTGTCCGTTCTCCTTCGAGGAACATGCACCTGACGTCTTCGAGAGTGAGCGGGCTGCCGAATTCCATCTCGTGTGCGCGGCTGATCTCTTCCAGTTGCTCCAAGGTGATCCGGCTGACGATGTCGTTAATCTCGCTGGGCGACAATGTGATTGTGAGGGTGAGCTCAGTGCCACGGCGCGATCGCGACCGCGGGTCCAGTTCTTTCCCAGCTGTCCCGTCGTAATGGATCGGGCCGCCGGCGAGCAGGCTTTGAACTGGCCCAAGGGCTAGTCCGTGTTTGGCGCGGGTTGCGGCAACATAGAGGAGGCGAAGCTCGTCGCGCGCTTGGTCGGACGGGTTGTTCGGGTCGAGGCTTTCGCGCGCTCTACCGACGAAATCGGCAAAATCGGGTGCCAGTCGGACCGAATCCCATTCTCGGCCTTTCGCTTTGTGCGCAGTAGCGATCACCAGATCCGCATCGCCCTCGATTGGTTCGCAGAGCCGCAGGATACAGTTTAGTTCTTCGATGCCGTGCTCCTCGACCAGTGGTACGAGAGTCTTGAGGAGATCACTGCCTCCTCCGGCGAGCGCCCATTCTCGTGCCTCCTGCCAGGACGCATATGACGCGAGTTGGGGGTGCTCGGTGGCGCCGGTGTCGATGAGCTGTGCTGCGCCATCGGTCAAGGCTGTGAGTTCGCCGCCGCCGAGAAAGTGGACCTTGCGTCCGGCGTTCAGCGCTGCGGTCAGTTCGCTGACCGCTTGTTTGTTTGTGCGACACAGTATTGCGTGTGGGGTGGACAGATCAGGCGCAACCCGCGATTCGACGTCTGAGCGGCCTTGCAGCATGAACGGCGAATCGAGCAGGCGCAGTATCGAATTCGCGGCGCGGGCGATCGGCTCGCCGAACCGGAACGATTCGGTGAGGTGCACGCGGTGTGCGGCGTCGAACGTTGCCATTGCGTCGATCGCGCCGTTGAAGCCGTAGATGGCTTGGTTTGGATCTCCGACGTAGATCTTCTGGTGCGGCTGGCTGTAGATGACCGCTGCGATTGCAGGATTCGCATCCTGCGCCTCATCGAAAAATAGGACATCGCCAGCCAGACGCGGATCGCTCAACTGCCACAATTTCAGGTAGATATCATGTCTTACTGGGCATTTCGATCCCTGGCCACTTGTCATTTCATCCCACGCGAGTTGGGCTTTCGCTGCGACCAGCGATGCGAGGTCAGCGTATTCTTCGGCTCCGAGCGCATCGACTCGCGGTACGTCCGCGACGCTGATGTGCCGGTGATCTGATCGGCAGAACTGGCTAACCGTGTCGAGCGCAAGGAACGTCAACCGCTGCACGTTGAGCATCCGTCGGGCCGGACCGTTCCCGTACACGACAGGCTTCGTCAGATCCAGAAACTCCGCGGTCTCGAACCACGAGACCGGCACATCGACCCGACCGAGGATCGCGGCACCGTTGCGCGACTGCGCCACCGCCTTCCACGCAAAACTGTGCGCGGTCCGACAGACGGTGCTCGGCGGAAACGTTCGGCGCGCAAACTGCGCGGTCGATTCGTTGAAAGCAACATAGACACCTCGCGTGGTCATCGCCCGGGCGAGCTCACGCAACGTCGTCGTTTTCCCCGTACCGGCGCCGGCAGACACCAACACATCGCCGCCGGTCTTCACCCCATCGACGATCTGACGCTGCTGGCTAGTCAGCACGACCCCGCGGATCACAAACGACTCTTCCGAATGACGCGGCGCGATGCCGCCAGGCTCGGATGGGGTTGCGGTGGACGATGTTCCCAGATATTGCCCTGACAGGATTCGGACCTGGCCGACCAAGTGTGCGGAGCCGCCGACATGCGCGGCCGCACCGACGTGGACATACGATCCAACCACCGCGTCCCCGTCGACCCGCGCCTGGCCGACGATCTCACAGCACATTCCGACGACCGCTCGATCCGTCACAACCGCGGCGTCGCCCACCGTGGTCGGCGGATAGTAGACACTCGTATCGCCGGTCGGTCGTATTCCGACTTGAGCGCTGCCGGACACCTCGGCAGTTCCACAGACGAATGCCTCACCGATCACAGCGCTGCCGGAGACGACCCCGGACATGCCCACCGATGCGCCCCGAACGCAAACTGCATTGCCGTGTACGTGAGCTCGGTCGTGAACGCTGCCGCCCTCGATGCGGGCGTGCCCGGATACCCGCGCGTGTCCATTGACCGACCCTCCGCTGATTGCGGCGTCACCGGTCACGCTGGCCTGGCCGCGCACCCGGGCTTTGCCGGTAATCCGCGCTCGCCCGCTCACGCAAGCCTCGCCGGAGACGTACGCGTCGCCGTCGACAACCGCCGCGCCCGTCACCCACGCATCCGGGCCGATCCAAGCGCTACCAGAGTGCGAGAGGTTCGCCTCCGAGCTAACCCAGCCGCCCAGATCTCCCGCCCGCGCCCTGTTTCCGCCGACATTGCGTTCAGCGCGAATGCGGTAAACGGTAACTCCATCCCGCACCGCCGTAAGCGGCGTCAGCGAATACTTCACTCGCACAGAAACTCCTCCTCGAAACAGTCGGGCACGCCGAAAGGGAGGAACCCCTCCGCCTCGGCTCGCACGACGCTGGCTGCTCGACCTCGACGAGATCATCGACCACGACCGCGTCGCCGTTTCGCGGATCGACCCATCGCACTGGCGGCTAACGTGCGCTGCGTATTTCAGCGTCGGAGGATCATTCGAGGTTCGGCAACGACGATGCTCGCCCGCTCGTGATCGCCGAGCCGCATGCCGAGAGTTTCCGTCGCGAGCTGTGGCGGAAGGGCCGCGCAAAACTTGAGTCCTGCGATTGCATTCGGGCTCACCGCGGGTGCGCCGTCGGCCACTGCCGCTCAACGTACGCGGCAGATGCGACGCTGACCGGGCATTCGAGTTCCTTAGCGCCAGTTTTCGCAGTCGCGTATCAAGGGCCTAAAGAGGCTGGATCGCAAGCGCCTATCACGTTATCCGGCGCGGTTATTGATAACGACGCGGAGTAGCTGCGATACCCGGGGGTGGCGGAACGCATCACACCAGCAGGTTGTACACGCGAAAGGGTGTGCGATCGAGCACGTACAGATCCGACACCTTGACCTTGCCGATGCCTCGCTTCTGAAGGGTCGCTACCGCTGTCTTGATCTCATACGACCAGTTATCACGGTCGTGTCGCCAGAGCGGGTGCCCCAGTACGACTGCTGAGCCGGAACCCTCGGAATTGACGATAGCTGGGAGGCCGGCGATCATTTCCTGCGACAAGATCCCGAATGGCTTGAATGCTTGGCGGAAGCCCAGCATCAACTCGTCGGCTCGCTCGAACCAACGTTGAACCTTCAACGAATCGCCAAGTGCCAGATCGACAACGTCGAGACCTAGGCGCCAATCCAGAGCCCAGTGGTGGAATCGGTTCTCATAATTTCGTAGACATCCTGGGCAGGAGGATGAGCAGGCGGACCTATGCTCGGTCGCGCTGAGTCAGGCTCCTGTGTCCTCGCGGATTTGCTCAAGTAGCTTCCGTAGGGTGCTCGCTTCTCCGAGTTCGAGTGCGTATCCGGCCCCATTGTCGAGGGCGTCCGCAAGGAACACCCGCGACGTTAAGGTCTCTCCATGCCTCGCGGGTTGAAGCCCTACCTCTAGTTCCGCTTGGTCGATGTCGAGGTAGGTCTTTGCAGCATTCCGAAGCAAGTTTGCGAACGACAGCACCGCGCCGTATCCGCCTGGGCACGTGGAGCTGTGTGTGGCGATGCAATTATCGGGAAGCGGGAGCTGGTCGAGCGCGATGAGCAGGACGTCTGTTCGCCTAACTTCGCCAATAGCTGCCGATGGAAGCTCGGTCCCACGCCGCATGAACTCGGGAAAGGCGCGCCGATACAAGTCGCGGTTTGTCACGATCACTGAGCCGTCATCGAGCTTCGACAAGTTGAATAGATGTCTATTGTTGTCATTGACTGCGACAACTTCGGCTTGTTCGAGAAGGGACACGGACATCCCGCCGAGCAAGGAGGGATCCTTGCCGCTCGTCGTGGACGCGGATAGTTCGGTGTAGCCAGAGTAGGTCGGCGTGACGTGCGAGTCGTCGTAATCTGGCTGACTGTAGATCGTGCGGTACCCCTCGGGCTGATACACCACGTACCTGTCTACGTCTGCTCCGCAGACTCGGCAGGTAAGCGCGCTCTTTTCGGGCAGCGTTTCGAGGCTGCCGCATTCGTGGCATCGCTGGACCTAGGTTGAACCTTGCCTGCTCGCGGAACGCTTCGAGTCGAGTATTCCTAGTTCAAATCTGTTGGATGAGAACTGAGTACGCAACAACCAGTTGAACACCGAAAGTGGCAGTGGGATGGATTCCAGCGGTCGGGCGAGGATGCGCATGATGCAGACAAGCAACACTTTCTGGCCATCGGCGGCCTAATCTAATTTGGTGCGCCGTGATCGTGGCTACGATGCAGCGCACCGATGAAACGAGCTCCGGGGAAGAGTAGGACACCTTGTGAACGACATTCGTGGCGCCGAGCGATTCCTGGCGGCGTTCAACGACATCGAGGATCATTTTCGGCGGAAACTGGGCGTTGACCACTATGTGAGCTTCGGGGAGCTGCTCGGAACATACGACAAGAAGTTCCGACTGGGCCAGGAGTCCGTCCGCGATCTGCGAAGCTTCGCCGAATTGCGGAACGCAATCTCGCATGGGCGATATCGAAAGGGCAGACCGATTGCAGACCCTCGGCCGGACGTCGTCCAGGCACTGGAGGCTCTACACCGGACGATCCTGAAGCCGCTTCGGGCTTACGACATTCTTCCGAAGAGGCCGGTGAGAGTTTTCGTCCCAGCTGAGCCGGTGAGTGTGGTTCTACAGGCGATCCGCGAGGACGATTACTCGCAGTTTCCGATCTATGAAAGTCATACTTATACCGGTCTACTGACCACGAACTGCATAGCACGATGGCTGGCTGACCGGCTCGCGACTGAGGAACTGGCAGAAGCCGAATCAATCGGCAACGTTCTGACCTTTACCGAGCCGCAGGACCGAGCGGTGCATCTGTCGGCCGCGACAACCGCCCCCGACGCCATAGAGCGTCTTTCGCGCAGCGACACAAACACACTTCCGCCCGCAGCGCTGATCCTGACACATTCGGGAAAGCGCAACGAAATGCCGCTAGCCATCGTCGTCGCTGCCGACATACCAGCGTTAACCTCGACTTTGCGTCGCCCATGATCTGGTCGGACGAAATCGGTCCTGGCCCTCTGTGGGACTGACGTGCCCGAGGCGAAGTCGAGTGGCACCGGAATCGACGGCCAGCTCAGCAGGGCACGAGAGCGCCATGGCGTTAGAACGGGTCCGGCCGAGACGCGCAGGTGACACGCAGGCTAAGCAACGCGGCTTTGGTGGCGTATTCGGCGGAGCCACCGTCGCATAAACGTTCGAATCAGAGACAGTGCATATCCGCGGATAACCATGCAGTGCCGACAGCTGCGACGCTCGGCACTCGCGCCGATTGGACAGGATCGCTTGGAGTTGGACCGGAGAGTCAGCCGCGCGGTCGATGTGGGAGCCCGCCCTTCTTTCTCCGCTCCTATCGCGCAGGTGTGGATGGTCGTGGATGAGGGAACTCTGCGTCGGTCCCCGCAGCCCACCGGGACATGACCCATTTTGGGCACGAATATCACGGGCGGTAAGTGGGGATGGCGGTCATGATCGAACGCGGAGCGCGTTTCACAATCAGCAGCGGCGCGGCATCGGGGGTGGTCGAAGTCAAAACGATTCGCTATCGTCCCGCGCCCTACGCCGAAGTCGAACCTATCGGTGGAGGCCGCCGTCTCGCGGTGACGCTGGCGATGTTGGAGCGCTGCTCAACGCCGACCCCTGTGCACAATGTGGCGCAGCGACGCACCCTCGGGCAGCACAGCACCCGAAAGGGTGTGGTCGCGCCAGTGGCAACCGACGGGTCAGATCCTCCACCTTCGGACCTGGCCGTAAGGTCGAGCCGATGAAATGGGTGGCTGCGCTGGTGGGGATGGTGGCAGTAATGCCCGCCACTGCGCTGTTCGCGGGCACCGCGCAGGCCGCGCCGTTGCTGTGCGTCGCCGAACGCGATGCGACGCTCACTCTGATCACGGCTGGCGCGGGATGCGGCGCCACCGGCGACGCAACCGGCAGGGCTTGGGGTTACAGCATCGACGGTGTGGGATATGCCGAAGCCACACACGGTGGCAACGCCGCCGGTCTCGGGATAGCCGGAGGGACCGGTGCCAGCGAGGCCGACGGCGCCGCATCGGCAGCACTGGGGGTCGGTCCGGGCAGCATCGCGCTTGCCTCCACCGGGAGTGGTGGTCTTGGGCTCGCCCTTTCAGGGGCTTCATCTCAGGCTGTGATTGTCGATGCCGCGCACCTGGTGCGGTGTCATGGTTCGGCGGCGCTGGCATGGAACGTCCGGACTGGAGCCGCCTGTTTCAGTACCGGCCTCGGCGCGTGGTCCACCACACCGTGACGCCGATTCGGTTCGGGGGTCGTTTCGTCCTTCGAGGGCCGGTCAATCCGTGGCTTTCGGGTGACCGACGCTAGCCGCTTTCAGCCACAGCGTGCGTTTGGCGTCGTCGACGAGATACCAACCCGGCCACCACCTGTGATCTCGTATTGCCATTTGCTCCATTTCACGGCCTCCGTGCGAGGCCGTGCCGAGAGCGCCTTTGAGCTGGTGATTGCGCGGGGCTTGCGGATGACGGCGTCGGCCGTGTCCGCAGCTCGGTCCAAGCGCGGTGAGTCGCTAGCACCCACTCATGGGCGAGTGCTACGGCTAGCTGCTGTCTCTGACATACCCACCCCGATCCTTTCCGTCACCCGATGTGAAGGCAGGGTAAAGACTGTTGTCGAGCGCTAAGGCCACAAACCCCTGGACTCCCGAGGGACGTACCTCTTCTCCAACGCCAAAAAACGAGCGTCCTCCCTCGCGCCCTATCGGCTGGACTACCCGATTTCGTTACCCTGGACACGTCACGGCGCATGGACGGGTTATCAACGCTCCCAACCGATTAGGCTCCGTTCTCGTTGCCGGTGGGGATTCGACTCGCGTTGCTCCCCGGAAGACCCGGCAACGAGTTGGGCCCTCCCTCGACGCCGCCGGCGCCACGGTGTCGAGATGGGGTGTCCGGTCGGTCCGGCGAGGTGCAGGGACACGGTTCACAGCCCGCCGGACCGACGCTCACTGGAGCATCTTTGCAGCAGTGAGGATTTGGCGGCAGCCGTCCCACCCTCTCTCAGTCGTTCGGAGCGCCATCGGGGGGCGCAGCCAGACTTGACCCCGCACGTCGCCGTCCAGCCGGGGATGGAAACCATCGGAACGGGCATCGCTCGCGCAGTTCACGAAGTCCCGAGCCAGTCGCACGAGTTTGGCGCGGCTGTCGGCCCAGTCGAGGTCATCGCTCCTGTCGGGTTCGAGTAGAAATGTGATCAGGTCAGCGTGTGCGGCCCAGAAATCTCGAATCACCGATGGCTGTTCGATGTCGTTGCTCATTAGCGCTACCCCCGTCGGTCGTTGCGCGAGTCCCGGTCCAGTCTGTCCAGGATCTCCTCCCGAGGCGGGTTCTCACCTTCCAGCAGCGCCGCCAGGTTGTACATCGCCCCCGCCAACTCGCGGTTTCCGTCTCTGTTGACTTCCAGGGCCTTGACGCGGATGCCGTCGGGCGATCGATAGGTGTCGATCATGTCCTCTATCCATTGCATCGACAGAGGCGACGCGCTGCGCCGATTGGTCGCCACGGCTACACGATATTTTCTATGCCTCCGAAGGTGGAGGCCTCCAAGTCCTATGCTCATCATTTCTCACCCTCTACGACGGCTTCCCGTCAGCCCAAAGGCGCCCGGTCGCCGTCTCGTCGGCAAGCCAGTGCATCAGCCGGATTCGATCGGCATGACCCGTCGCGCAGAGATCCGCCGCCGCCTCTTCGATCTCGACCGACGTCGGGTAGCTCCGGATCAGCGTCATCACTTCATGCGGCAGGGCCAGCCGGGTGGGACGGTTGCCGGTCATCGTCATCTGCTGTCGCCTCCTGCGTGCAGTCGGTTCATAACTGACCATCGCTACTGGCTGAGCGGTTTGTTTCCGATGTTGCGCATTCGAGACGTTTGGCCTTCCAAGAACTGCGACCTAGGCTGGGCGCTTCCACTCGACCCGTACGCACTCAGGCAAGAATCGGCGTTGCCCCCTCGGTCTGGTTAGCACATGCACGGTCATGAGCGCATCGACGACCCTGCCGCGCGGCGTTCCGGGCTCAGCGCCTCCAACGATCCGACAACTCACCAGCGCCCACGACGAGGTCCGCCAACGGGTTTCGGTGCGCCGCCAGAGCGGCCTGTTTGTCGATGGCATCGATGTCGTCGCGGAGTTGCGGTGCCCGCTTTGAGTTTTCGATCCGGTCAGCTCACCGGCCGCGAACATCGTTACCAGAGTGTCCAATCGGCCCCGCAACGCATCACTTTTGCCCCTGAGCGCCGACAGATCCATCTCCTCTGTGTCGAGCACCAGGTGTGCATCGGGGCGCCGAGTCGGCCGATCACCAGCGCATCCAGGTACTCGTCCAGTAGCGCTTGCTTGCGGGACACGTGCGGGGTCTCCGAGCACTTATACAACTTGTCCTCGCGCGTGCCTGCCGTGGTCATCGACGCACCACAAAGTACACAGCGGTAGACCGCCGACCCTTGCCACATCCGTGATTCCGTTGTCCCGGTGCGCCTTCCGTCGAATATGCCAGGCCAATGCCTGGTGTGTCGCCTCGTCCAGGATCGGCTGCCACTCGCTCTTGTCGACGGTCTCGCCGAGGCAGTGGGCAGTTCGGCATAGGTCGGGTTGGTCAGAATTTTGCCGATCTTGGCAGATTCCCAGAGCTGAGCACGTCCGCCCGCGTGCAGGTCGACGTCACGGATCCAGCGAGCAGATGGCACAGACCGCTGAGCGAGAACAGGTCACGGCCGCGCTGGAGCCGGCCGACGATTACGGGATGGACGTCCTGCCGGATGATCAGATCGACCCCTTGATGGATTTCGCACTCTCTCTCGCCGGGCGAATCAGCACGGTCCTGGTGGAGCGGGGGCAAGCCGACATGACCGCGAGATACCGTGAACGTGAAATGAAATGGGTGCGGCTCTTCTGAAGTGACGTAACCCGCCGTCCCCGCCGCTGTTGGAGTTGCGCGGATTGGTCGGCCTCGATTCTGCCCCTTTCATTCCCACGACACGCGGCATATGTGCAGCTCATGCGCCCTTTCCCATGGG
>JBBSKP010000058.1:0-24044 GCA_038256175.1 Mycobacteriales bacterium | reverse complement strand
TCGCGGCGCCTGCACATCCGTGCGAGTTCGTCGTAGACCACTTTGCCGAGGAGTTCGGTGAGTTCGGGGCCATAGGACTGCCATACGGGCTTCTTGCCGACGTGCGCGTCGGGTGAACCACTGCAATACCAATGCAGGTCTTCGCCGCCTTCGCCCCAGCCGCGGCGGTCGTACTCGGTGATGGTGGTCTTCAGGATCTCGACGCCGTCGGGTCGCTTGACCCAGTCCTGCGTGCGCCGGATCGGCAGCTGCCAGCACACCTCTGGCTTCACTTCGAGCGGCTCGATCCCTTTACGCAAAGCCATGGTGTGCAGTGCGCACCCGACCCCACCCTCAAAGCCAGGACGGTTCAGGAAAATGCACGCGCCTTGGTAGCGACGTGTCCGCAGCGCAGGCTCGTTTTCGAGCTCGTCCTGCTCGGTGTAGCCCTTCTTGCCGAGACCCTTCTCCATGAACTGCCAGTCCTGCGGTGTGAGGAGCTTCACTGATCGGTTCAGCTTCTCGAGGTCGTCGTCATCGGAGAGAAACGCGCCGTGCGAGCAGCAGCCGTCGTCGGGGCGACCTTCGATGATGCCTTGGCAGGCGGGAGTGCCGAATACGCAGGTCCAGCGCGAAAGCAACCACGTCATATCGGCGGCGATCAAGTGCTCGGAGTTCGTCGGATCGATGAATTCGACCCACTCACGCGGGAAGTCGGGATCCACCTCTGGGGTCGGCTCCATCTTCGATAAACGCTGACCATCACCTGCTGTCACAAACGCCGACGGTAGACCCAGTACCGTGTCTGTGTGCGCCTTGGGGTACTCGACGTCGGAAGCAATACCGTTCACCTACTAGTAGTGGACGCCCATCGCGGTGGGCACCCGCTGCCGATGAGTTCGACCAAGGCGGCGCTGCGCCTTTCGGAGAACCTCGATGACGACGGCCGCATCACGAATCACGGCGCCGATCGTCTTGTCGCGACCGTCGCTGAGTTCGCGAGCATTGCAAAGACGTCGGGCTGCGGGGAGTTGATGGCCTTCGCTACCTCTGCCGTTCGCGACGCCGACAATTCCGACGCCGTGCTCGCGATGGTCCGCGAGCAGACGGGCGTCGAGCTCGAAGTGCTCTCAGGCGACGACGAAGCTCGCCTCACCTTCCTCGCAGTACGGCGTTGGTATGGCTGGAGCGTCGGTCGGATCCTCAACCTGGACATCGGTGGCGGTTCGCTCGAGCTCAGCATCGGTGGCGACGAGGATCCCGATGTCGCGATCTCGTTGCAACTCGGCGCCGGACGCCTTACTCGCGATTGGCTACAGGCCGATCCGCCCGGGAAGCGCCGGGTGAACGTGCTTCGAGATTGGCTGGACGCCGAGTTGGTCGAGCCGGCAAAGGAATTGATGACCGGCGGCAGCCCCGATTTGGCGGTCGGAACGTCGAAAACGTTCCGATCGCTCGCAAGACTCACCGGTGCGGCGCCTTCCGGTGCCGGCCCACGGGTCAAGCGGACGTTGACGAGCAGCGGATTGCGCCAACTCATCGCCTTCATATCCCGGATGACGTCCGCCGACCGTGCAGAATTGGAAGGTGTAAGCGCTGACCGGTCGCAGCAATTGGTTGCCGGCGCGCTTATTGCGGAGGCAACCATGCGGGCACTGTCGGTGGACACGATCGACATTTGCCCGTGGGCACTCCGGGAGGGCTTGATATTGCGCAAGCTCGATGCCGAGATGGGCGGTGACCTTGTGGTGAGCACACGATGAGCGATGCAGAGGGAACGACGGGGAATGTGACCGACGAGACGAGGCCGATATCGGTCGCAGAGTTGTTGGCACGCAACGGCAAACAGGTCGCTGCAACTGCGGGTGGCCGCCGCCGCCGGGGTGTAGAGGGCGGCATCTCGGTCGCTGAACTGACCGGTGAGATCCCGATTATTCGCGACGACCCGCCAACCGGATCGATTCCGCTGACACATGCCGTGTCGGATCCCGAGCCCGAACTCGCGAAAGCTGAGCCTGTAAAAGCTGAGCCTGTAAAAGCTGAGCCTGTGAAGATGTCGAGCTTGCGCCTCGATGACGGCGCGATCGGTGCCTTCGGCCGACCGAGTTCGCTACGGCTCGACGATCTTGCGCCGCAAGTACGGGAGCCGGAGCTCCCAGCCGCGCCGCGCGCCGAGCCCATCGATCGACCGTCGGACCGGAACGCGATGGCCTGGTCGTCGGATGAGCGCGAGCCCCAGTTGCTCTCAGGCTCGACAGTCGCCGGGGACCTGATGCGAGGTTCGCGGCACGAGCGCGATTCTCGCGACGACGAGCAGGCCACCGATCCGGTGAACAACTTTCCTCCGGTCGGCGTCGACACGGGTGAGCACGAAGACCACGACGATGCCGAGCAGCCGCACGGGCCGAGCATCCGCAGGCAATGGCTTGTCTTGCTCGGTCAGGCCGTCGTCGCCGTCATTGCGGGTGCGCTGCTGTTCAAGGGCTTCGAACGGCTGTGGGACATGATGCAGTGGGTTGCCTTCGCGTTGTCGATCCTTGTTATTTTGGGCTTGGTCGCGATGGTTCGAATCCTTCGAAAGACGGACGATATTTTGAGCATTGTTATCGCCATCGTTGTTGGAGTGTTCGTGACGATGGGTCCACTTGTCTTCCTACTGAGTAAGAGCTGACGGGCACACGATGACACCTCACGGCCGCCGAGCGCGCCACGAGATTCTGGTAGGTCTGTCCACGGCCTCGGTCTATCCGCAGAACACCGAAGCGGCTTTTCGGTACGCGGCGGAGCTCGGCTACGACGGCGTCGAATTGATGGTGTGGGCCGAATCGGTCAGCCAGGACATCGATGCCGTGAAGGCCTTGGTGCGCAAATACGCGGTGCCGGTGCAGGCCGTGCACGCGCCGTGCCTGCTGATCTCGCAGCGAGTCTGGGGCGCCGATCCGGTTGCGAAATTGGAACGTTCGGTGCGCACCGCGGAAGCGCTCGGCGCCGGCAGCGTCGTCGTGCATCCGCCGTTTCGGTGGCAGCGGAAATACGCCGAGGGCTTTCCCGATCAGGTTCGCGAGCTCGAGGAGAAGAGCGACATCGTCGTTGCCGTCGAGAACATGTTCCCGATGCGCGCGGACAGTTTCTTCGGCCGCAAGGAGGTCGCCGCCGAACGTCTCAAACGTCGGGGCGGGCCGGGCCTCGGCTTGTCGGCATTCAGCCCGTCCTACGATCCGACCGATTCCGACCACGTCCACTACACGCTTGATCTGTCACACACCGCTACCGCCGGGATGGATGCCCTCGCGTTGGCGGCGCGGATGGGTTCGGGTCTGGCGCATCTCCATCTCGCGGACGGCCGCGGCCGCGCATACGACGAGCACCTGATCCCTGGGCACGGGAGCCAGCCGTGTGTCGAACTGTGCCAGTACCTGGTGAAGAAGGGATTCTCCGGCCAGGCCGTGATCGAGATCAACACTCAGAACGCGCGGACGACCACCGAGCGAGCGTCCATGCTGCACCAGGCGCTGACGTTCGCCCGCATCCACCTCAACGGCCTCTCCGGTCTGACCCTGTCAGAGACGGTCGATGCCGGCGACGATCACAGCACTACCTGAGATCACGAGGCCGATCACGAGGCACGCGGCGCCGAGCCAGAGCGATGCAATCATGCGGTTCGGGCGCTGCGGGTCGGTTCCCGACACTGACAGGAAGAATCCGAGCGGCATGGGTGAGCAGTCCGATCACCAGGCCGAGGGTGACCAAGACGCCGCGCTCCCGCCGTACGTCGACATCGAAGGCGGCGCGACCGATTACCCGCGCGCGCGTGCGGGGTTGGATCGGCTCGGCCAGATCTACGAACCCGTCATCGCAGCCATGCGCAGACTTGCCCACCAGGACCTAGCGGCGAAAATGCTCGCCGGACAGGCAGATGCCCCCGATGAAAGGCAGGACTCCGGTGACCGTTGAACCGTTAACGCCCCCAGCAGATCCAGCGATCGGCCCCGCGCCGTTCACAGATCTCTGCACCCTGAACGAGCGGGAAGACGGCCGCTTCGATGCGGTGATCCACCCGATCTGGACGATCGGCCCGAAGGTGCACGGTGGCGTAATGCTGGCCGTGTGCGCTGCTGCCGCTCGCCAGCACCTGCGTGCCGTGAACGGTCCCGAATGGCAGATGCAACCGATCTCGGCCAGCGTGGACTACCTGGGCGCCCCGGACCCCGGCCCCGTCGTACTGAGCGTTGCGGTTCGCAAGAACGGCAGGCAGGTCAGCATCGCCGATGTCGAGCTGATCCAGGGCGATCGCACCGCGGTGCGCGCTGTCGTCACGCTGGGCAACCTCGAAGCCACGCCACCGGTGCATCAGTTGGAGGGGTTGACGCAAATGCCGCCAGAACCGCCGGCGGATGCGATGGTGTACGACGGCGACAGCCCGCTCGGGAAGATCGTCCATATCGCGAAAGGGTGCGAACTGCGCCTCGATCCGACGTCGGCGCCGTTCTTGACCGGCCAACAAGGCGAGCCGACTCTGCGGTTGTGGGCCAGGCCGCTCGCCGCCGACGAGAGCCATCCTGACGTGGCGCCGCTGTTCGCAATGATGGCCGGCGATATCAGTCCGCCGGTCGTTTTCAATCGCGGAATGTTCGGCTGGGCGCCGACGCTTCAGCTCACCACCTACCTCCAGCGCCGTCCGGCGCCGGGCTGGCTGCGAGTGATGTCGAGCAGCAAGGCCGTCGGAACCGGGTTCTTCGATGAAGATCACTTGATCCTGGACTCGACAGGCGCAGTGGTTGTCCAGAGTAGGCAGCTAGCGTTGATTCCCAAGAGCTGAATTCCGACTGCAGCGCTCTTGGTGATCAACGCCGACGGTAGCCTGCATCCCCATGACGAGAATTGCAGTGATCGGCGGAGGCAGGATCGGTGAAGCCCTGATTGCAGGGTTGCTCGAAGCAGGTCGGGCTTCGAAGGATCTGATTGTTGCCGAGCCTGTGCCAGCGCGGGCGGAAGAGCTTGCGGAGCAATTCGGGATCAGGGTGACGACTGTTGCTGACGCTGCCGAGGGCGCGGATCTGATCGTGGTTGCGGTCAAGCCGTCGGACGTCGACGGCGTTTTGGGCGAACTTGCCGAGGTCGATCTCGACAGTGAGCGCGAGCAGTTGCTGGTGTCGCTCGTCGCCGGAGTGCCGACAAGCCGCTTCGAGCCGAAGCTGCCGGCCGGATTCCCGGTGATTCGCGCAATGCCGAATACGCCGATGCTCGTCGGCGAAGGCATGAGCGCCATCGCTCCGGGTCGGTACGCCAAGGAATCGCACCTCCAACTCGTGCGTGACGTGCTGAGTGCGGTCGGCAAAGTCGTCACCGTCGCCGAGAACCAGATGGATGCTGTGACGGCTGTGTCGGGCTCGGGTCCGGCGTACTTTTTCCTCGTTGTCGAGGCGATGGTGGACGGCGCAGTTAGCCTCGGATTGACCCGCAGAATTGCCACCGAACTCGTTGTTCAGACGCTTGTGGGGTCCGCAGCGATGCTGGATCGCTCCGAAGAGGACGCAGTTGCCCTTCGAGCGGCAGTAACTTCGCCGGCCGGAACAACGGCTGCAGCGGTGCGAAAATTGGAGGAAAAGGGCCTCCGATCTGCGTTTATAGAGGCTTTGCATGCCGCAAAGGAGCGTTCGGCCCGGCAAGGCGGAGCAAACGAATAAGAATTGGTTTGCCCACACCCGTCGCAGTAACCCCACTAGTCCCGCTAAGCTCACTAGCAGCACGTGCGTGTCTGTTCCGTCGGTGGGGAAGCCGATGGCATGAGACGTGCCGGAGGTATGTGAGTTAATGGCGTCTGCAAACAAGCCGTCGCAGGGTCCCTCGTCTTCGGACGCGTCGACCCTCGGTGGAACACAGTTCCTCACGGTCGCTGAAGTAGCGAGCCTGATGAGGGTGTCCAAAATGACGGTCTATCGGTTGGTGCACGGCGGCGAACTGCCGGCCGTGCGGGTAGGACGCTCATTCCGTGTGCACGCGAAAGCCGTGCACGACTACCTGGAAACCTCGTACTTCGACGCTGGCTGAGAAGTCGGCGCGTAGCGAGTGGGTAGCGACGCGCGTACGTGCGGGTGCCCGCGGGCAGTCGAAGGTGGCTCAAACAGGCCTGCATTTCGTCTGACCCGGGGTGCCCGGTACGATAGCTATTCGTCGTGCCAGCCAGACGGTTTCGTGGGCGCTGCGCAATCAAGGCGTACGTAACCGGCGTGCGTAGCAACGCAAGAGAAGAACGTGAGGGCCACCCACTATGGGTTCTGTGATCAAGAAGCGCCGCAAGCGCATGTCGAAGAAGAAGCACCGCAAGTTGCTTCGTCGTACTCGTGTTCAGCGTAGAAAACTCGGTAAGTAGCCGACTGTCGGTAGTATCGATGCCCGTTGCCAATGGCAACGGGCATCGGTCGTTCCAGGCCGAAATAGGTCGACTGTCCAGGTGTTTCAGCAAGAAGTACAACGGATTAACGGACTGTTAGAACCCGATGAAGCCCTGTATCCAGACCGGTTCAATCAGTAGGCTTTGCGCTATCAGACATGAGGGGTAACTGGGTGAGTACGAACGAACGCAGTGCACACACGCCCAGGGTCGTGCTCGTCACTGGCGCAAGCCGCTATCTCGGTGGATACCTCGTCACCCGCCTTGCACAGAATCCGTTGATCGACCGAGTGATCGCGGTCGACGTGAAATCGCCGAGCAAAGACATGTTGCGGCGTATGGGCCGTGCCGAGTTCATTCGCGCGGACATCCGGAATCCGCTTATCGCCAAGGTGATTTCAGGCAACGACGTGGACACGGTCGTTCATGTGTCAACCATTTCGCGGGCGCCGAAGTCAGGTAGCCGGACGGCGATGAAAGACATGAACGTGCTCGGCGCGATGCAGCTGTTCGCCGCGTGCCAGAAGGCGCCGAGCCTGCGCAAAGTGGTGGTGCGCTCATCGTCTGCGGTGTACGGCTGCAGCGCCAAGGATCCGATCAAGTTCACCGAGCAGATGAGTGCGCGCAAGCCACCGGGCGGCGCATTCGCAAGGGACACAATCGAGGTCGAGGCTTTCGCGCGCGGGCTCGGTCGGCGACGCCCCGAGATCGCGGTGTCGACGCTGCGGCTTTCGCCTCTGGTCGGGCCCCGGCTGAATGGTTCGGTGTCGCGCTACCTCACGTCGCCGATCGTGCCGAGCATCCTCGGACGCGACGCACGTCTGCAGCTGCTGCACGAGGAGGACGCGCTCGCTGCACTCGAACGCGCTACCGTTTTCGGCCCCGGCGGAACGTTTAACGTCGCGGGCGACGGGGTAATCATGATGTCGCAGGCTATTCGGAGGGCGGGGCGCATCGAAGCGCCGATGCCATTCGCGCTGTTCCGTACCGCAGGTCGCGCACTGATGGGTCCGGTAATGCGCGACTTCACGCAAGAGCAACTCGAGTATTACCACTTCGGCTGTGGCCTCGATACGACGAGAATGCGCACCGAGCTCGGGTTCGAACCACGCTGGACGACGCTGCAAGCGTTCGACGACTTTGTCAGGGGCGCATCGTTGCGGCCTGTGATCAACCCCGAATGGATCGATTCCGCGGAAAAACGACTTCTCGGGCTCGTTGGGGCCGGAGCAGGAGCAGGTCAATGACTGAAGTAGCAAAGGTGATTCAGCTGCACGATGCTGCTGAAAAGCCAGGCCGTAGCGCGCACCGAACGCGGGTTTCACAGGGTCAGGGCGCAGACGACTCTTCCCGCGGTGTGACCTCGATCACAGAACGTATCGAGGAGGCGAATCCACCACAGTCGCTGGTCGAGGGCGTACGCCGTTCGCTCGTCAAACAGATCTCGGGCACTGCGGACTTCTTGAAACGTCGACTGACCGGCGATTATCAGGTCGACGAATTCGGCTTCGACCCCCACCTTGCAGACGCGGTGTTCCTGCCCGCCCTCCGGCCGTTGTTCGACAATTGGTTCCGCGTCGAGGTCAGCGGCATCGAGAACCTGCCGTCGCACGGCGGCGCACTTGTCGTCGCCAACCATGCCGGCGTCTTTCCGATCGATGGTCTGATGACCTCGGTCGCAGTGCACGATCATCACCCGCTGCATCGCCCCCTGCGCATGCTGGCGGCGGATCTGGTGTTCGAGCTCCCGATGGTCGGCACGGTCGCTCGTAAGGCCGGTCATACGCTCGCGTGCAATCCCGACGCCGAACGGCTGCTGCGGAGCGGCGAGCTGACAGCGGTCTTCCCCGAGGGCTACAAGGGCATCGGCAAGCCGTTCAGCGAGCGGTACAAGTTGCAGCGCTTCGGTCGCGGCGGCTTCGTGTCGGCAGCCCTGCGCACCGGTACGCCAATCATCCCGTGCTCGATCGTCGGATCCGAAGAGATCTATCCCAAGATCGGCGATCTGGTTCCGCTGGCGCGTCTGCTCGGATTGCCGTACTTCCCGGTGACACCGCTGTTCCCGCACTTCGGCCCGCTCGGTTTGATCCCGCTGCCGTCCAAGTGGCACATCGAATTCGGCAAGCCGATCATGACCGACTCGTATTCACCGGCCGACGCCGACGATCCGATGATCACCTTCGAACTCACCGACCACGTGCGGGAGACGATTCAGCAGACGCTCTACCGGCTGTTGGCCAAGCGTCGCAACGTATTCCTGGGCTAGGGCCTTCGGCCCCGTGAGTCTTTTTGGAGGGCCCGCCCTCCAAAAAGACTCACGGGCCGAAGGCCTCGCGCCTGCGGGTGATCACAGCCGCGAGCGCGCCACCTGCTGCACCCAGCACCAGCGCGGTCGGCACGCCGACCTTCGCGGCCTTACGTCCGGTTCGGAAGTCCCGGATCTCCCACCCGCGATTCTTCGCAAGCTCACGCAGATCCGAGTCGGGGTTGATCGCGACCGCGGTTCCGACAAGCGACAACATCGGGACGTCGTTGTGGCTGTCGGAATAGGCGGTGCAGCGCTTGAGGTTGAGGCCCTCGCGCACAGCCAGTGTGCGTACGGCGTGGGCTTTGCCGAGGCCGTGCAGGATGTCTCCGACGAGACGGCCGGTGAACAATCCGTTCTCGCTCTCGGCGACAGTGCCCAATGCGCCGGTGAGGCCGAGTCGTTTCGCGATGACCTGCGCGAGCTCTACCGGTGTTGCCGTGACGAGCCACACCTGCTGGCCGGCGTCGAGGTGCATCTGTGCGAGCGCGCGGGTACCGGGCCAGATCTTGTCGGCGATGATCTCGTCGTAGATCTCCTCGCCGAGTCTGGCGAGTTCCGCTGTGGATCGCCCGGCGACGAAGGACAGCGCCTTTTCGCGGCCGCTGGCGACGTCGTCGCTGCTTTCCTTGCCCGTGACCCTGAATTTGACCTGCTTCCACGCGAATTCGACGAGGTCGGAGGTGTTCAGGTATTTGCGCGCGGCCAAACCACGAGCGAAATGAATGATCGAGGCGCCTTGCACCATGGTGTTGTCGACGTCGAAGAAGGCGGCCGCGGTGAGGTCACGCGGAACTGCCGGCTCCTCGAGAGCGGTATCAGTCTTCTCGTCGGCCTCATGTAATGCGAGAGCGGCGTCGGCACTTGCTTCGCCTGCCAGATTTGCGCGGACTTCGGCCTCGCTCGGACCGAGTGGATTGCGGTATCGGCGCCGTTCCCTGCCCACTGCGCCACCGAATCGACCACCGTCGAATACACCGAAGATCAAAGCCGACCTCCCGGACCCTGAATGCCCCGGCACAGACACCTCCCGTATCGCAGCGCGCTCACAACACTAGCCCTGCTGCGTGAGGCCTTCAGCATTCGCACGTGCCATGTAGTGGTGTCGTCGGTTGCATCGGTGCTCGTTCCGCCATAGCCAAGGAGTAACTGTGGTGTTGAATGTACGACTGGTACAGGCAACGAGGCTGACGCATGGTGGGCAATGCGGTCGGCACCGACGAGTGATTACTAGGCTCTGCAGCGGACGTGCCAGGTCGCCCTATCCGAGAAAGGAGTCAATGTTGGCACCGCACAATGGTCCTCGCTGGTTCCCTCCGATGGAGCCGCCTGGCGAGCCGCCCGAGGAAGGTTCGGCCGCGCCCACACCGCCGCGTATCGAGAACAGCAGGCCGAGCGCGCCACCATCGCGGCCGCCGGTGTGGGCCGCACAGCCTCAACCTCCGACCGATCAACCGTCGATTCCTGCCGCGCCGGCCGTTCCAGATGCGCCGGAGGATCCTGCGGTCCGCGCAGTGCGCCCGCCCGCTGCACCGGAGTGGTTGTCGGAGCCAGCGCCGACCCCTAAAGCCAAGAAACGCAAGTCGCGGCCGGCAAAGTTGTCGGCCCCCGCGGCTCCGAAACAATCCCGTGCGAAGCCTCGATCCGTCGCCATCGCGGTGGCGACTTTCGTCGCATTCGGTGGCGTGGTCGCAGGGATCATTGCCCTGGCACCTGCCGAGAAGGACTCCGAAACTGCTGCCCCCGCGGCTGCCGAAACCCCAGCGGTGAGCACCACGGAACCCGCTGCGGTCGTGCCGGCGGAAGCATGTGTGAGTACGCGGGAGGGGAATCTGATCCGCGGCAACGGCGTCGGTAGCACCACATCCGGGCCCGACGCGATCATGGCGTTCGAGCACGCCTACTACTCGGAGCGCAGTGGTGATCGTGCCCGAGCCGTCGTCGCACCGGACGCTGCGGTCGGCGCCGCCGCCCAAATTCAGTCGGGTATCGACACCGTGCCGCTTGGGACGAGCCACTGCGTGTCCATCGTCGATCTTGCCGAAGGGCGCTACGCGGTCGAGCTCAGCGAGTTCCACCCCGACAAATCCTCGATCACGTACAAGCAAGTGGTGACTACCGCAGTCCGGGATGGGCGCACGGTCATCACCGCAATTGCAGCGGCGGCAACGCCCTGATGAGCACCGAAGAGGAAATGCCGGCCTGGATCCCTGACTCGGCGTCAGCGGTGCTTGTCGTCGGTGCATGCGGTGGCGCGGGCACGACGAGCGTCGCGCTCGGGTTGGCCGCAGTATTGACCGAGCGTTCGGACCGGGCTGCGGTTGCGGTCGACGCGACGCCGGTCGGTGGCGGCGACATCGCTGCACGCGGCGCCGACGAAAGGGCCTTGGCGCCGACTGTGCAGGCATGGTTGTCAGCCATCGAACTCGACGGGGCGGCTGCGGCAATTTCGGGGCTTGCCCGTGCCACGGCGGGAACGCTCGTACTGCCTCGCGGTCCTGGCGCGCTGCAACGACGCACGAGCTACGCGGCGATCGGGCAGATCATTGCGACCGACGAGCGGTCGGTCGTCTTCGACGGCGGAGCGACCATTGCGTCGCCACACCTTCGGCCGTTGCTCGACGATCCGGACGTGGCGCTGGTTGTCGCGCTGCCTGCGCGGGTGGATGCGGCCAACCGATTGCAGCGAACGCTCGACTGGATAGACGGCGAGCTGGGTGAGGCCGCAGTGCGTGACACGACGATTGTTGTCGGACGCCAGACACCCGAAGCCGACGCGGCGGTGGCCCAGCATCTGCGCGCCTACCTGTCGTGGGTTCGGGCCGTGCACGAAATCGAGTACGACACCCATCTGGCGCGCGGCGAAATGATCACCAACTCGAAGCTGGCACCGACGACGCGGGAAAGCTACCGGGACATCGTCGGCTCGGCGGTGTCGAAATGACGGCTACGAGTGTGTTCTTCGCAACTCGCGAAGGCTCGACATCGGACGGCTGTTCGGCATGACCGCTGCGCGGAATTACCGGAAAGTGTCCGTCGAGATCAGAGCCGCCGCGGTTAAGCACGTTCACACGTTGGTGGACGAAGGTTGCAGCGAAACGGAATCGTGCCGGGCGCTATCGGCCCAGATCGGCGTGCACGGGAATTCGGTGCGCAACTGGGCGGCGCCACATCGCGGAGCTGCGGGTTCAGCTCGCGGCAGCGGGCCGACTGAACCGGGAGCTGGCGGGTCTGAACGGCGACCTCATCGAACGGCTGAGACGCTACGAAGGAATCCCGCGACTGTCCTGAGCAGTGCCGCGACGTCTCCGGGTCGGATGGCAGAGTGATCGCATGACCCAGCCTTCGCGTTCGATCGTCCTGCTCACCCGCCTCGGCTGCGGCCTCTGCGAGAAGGCGCGAAATCAGCTGCTGCCCATCTGCGCCGATCATGGCATCGACCTGGAAAGTGTCGACGTCGACGAGGCCGCAAGCACGCGGCCGGAGCTGCGCGCCGAGTTCGGCGACAGGCTGCCCGTCGTCCTCCTCGACGGCCGCGAGCACAGCTATTGGGAGGTCGACGAGACCCGCCTGCGCGCCGATCTCGAGCGGTGACAGCCCGCTGAGATCACGGCGCCACCCAGCCCTGCAGGTGGGACGGGGGATCGGTCCGGATTCCGCCGACTTTGGGAATGGCTTCACAAGCAGTTACCGTTGTGGCAAGCATTCCCGGCTCGTGCGTGAAGATCGCTGGGAGGACGAGGAGCCTTAGACGTGACCGAGCAGCACTGGACGCCGCATGTGCGCGGTGTACCTGGGGCGAACGCAACCACAGGCGATGTTGCCAGTGGCGATGCGTCCGCAGCTGCTGCGACGAAAACGTTGCCGCTCGCGAAGGACATTCCGCAAGCAACCGTGTCGAGGCTTGCTACGTATCTGCGTGTGCTCAGCGTCATGGTCGACGAAGGCACGCTCATCGTATCGAGCGAAGAACTCGCTGCTGCGGCGGGTGTCGGATCGGCAAAGCTCCGCAAGGATCTGTCGTTCCTCGGCCCCAACGGCGTGCGCGGTGTCGGCTACGACGTTGCCCGAGTTCGGGCTCGAATCGAAAATGCTCTCGGGCTGGACCAGGGTCACCGGGTCGTCCTGGTCGGTGTCGGAAATCTGGGCCGGGCACTTGCGGGATACGGCGGCTTCGGCCGGCGTGGGTTCCCTGTTGTCGGACTTTTCGACAATGCCGCAGACCTCGTCGGCACCATGGTCGGCGACCTTCGGGTTCGCGATGTGAAGCACCTCGCGAATGCGTGCGCCGAACTCGAACCCACGATAGCCGTCATCGCGGTCCCCGACGAGGCAGCGCAGGGCACGTGCGATCGCCTTGTTGCCTCGGGCGTGCGATGCATTCTCAGCTTCTCGCCGACCGCCCTCGACGCTCCGAGTCATGTCGAGATTCGCCGGGTCGACCTTGCCGTCGAGATGCAGATGCTGTCGTTCAACAGTGCCCGCAATGCCGAAGGCGACGCAGCCGACGGCGAATCTGCGGCAGCCGCTTCACGGACCGCTTCGGCGGGACGACTGGGACGAAGTCGCGGACCGCGCAGCTCGACTGCCGGTGCCGCTTCGCCCATACCGGCCCCCGAGCGGGTGGCTTCGACCAGCAAAGGAGCTGTGGCAAGGCCATGAGTGTTCTGCTAGTTGGGATTTCGCATCGAAGCGCCCCCGTATCGGTGCTCGAACGCGTCGCCATATCCGAATCGGACCGCCCGAAGATGACGGACAAGATGCTTGCATCGAGCCACATCTCCGAGGCAATGATCGTGTCGACGTGCAATCGCGTCGAAATATATGCTGTTGTCGACGCCTTCCACGGTGCCCTCGCCGAGGTCGGGGAGATGCTGGCGAAGCATTCCGGCCTTCCGCTCGCGGACCTCACCAAGCACGCTTACGTCCGCTACAGCGAGGCTGCGGCCGAACACCTTTTCGCGGTCGCGAGCGGACTCGACTCGATGGTGATCGGCGAGCAGCAAGTACTTGGTCAGATCCGCTCGGCGTACGCATCCTCCGACGCGCAACAGGCGGCGGGGCGGGTACTGCACGAGCTGGCGCAGCAAGCCCTTCGCGTCGGCAAGCGCGTCCACGCCGAAACCGGGATCGACTCCGCAGGCGCGTCGGTGGTTTCCGTTGCGCTCGACCGTGCCGGGGCCGTCTTGGGTGACGGTGGATTGGTCGGCCGGACCGGTGTGGTTATCGGCGCCGGTTCGATGGGCGGCCTCGCGGTTGCTCACCTGACCCGCGCGGGCATCGGTCGGATCGTCGTCGTGAACAGGACGCGGGAACGCGCAGAGCGGTTGGCCGACAACGCAATTGCGCACGGCGCCGACGCATCGACGATGGACCTGGACAGCCTGGCTTCGGCAATCTCGCATGCCGATGTACTGATCACCTGTACCGGCGCCGTCGGTGCCGTCGTCACGCTCGCGGATGCGCACCTGGCTCTGTCCCAGCGAGATGGGGTCGATCGACCACTCGTCATCTGCGACCTCGGCTTGCCTCGTGATGTCGAGCACGCGGTCTCCGGGTTGCCTGGTGTCACGGTCATCGACATGGAGACGCTGCAGCGCGACCCGGCCGCAGGCGCGGCCGCAGCAGACGCTCAAGCCGCTCGCGAGATCGTCGCGGGCGAACTCGCTGAATACCTTTCCGGGCAACGCCTCGCCGAGGTCACACCGACTGTCACTGCGCTACGGCAACGGGCTGCCGAGGTGGTCGAAGCCGAGTTGATGCGCCTCGAGTCCCGGCTTCCGGGGCTGGACGATCCACAGCGAGACGAGGTCGCCCGCACTGTGCGCCGTGTCGTGGACAAGCTCCTGCATGCGCCGACGGTCCGAGTGAAGCAGCTCGCTGCGACGCCCGGCGGCGACACCTACGCCGAAGCGCTTCGCGAACTGTTCGAACTGAAGCCCGGTGCCGCACAGGCCGTCGCCACACCGATGGAAATCGGCGCGGTCGAGCTGGCCGACGACTTCACCGCCGGGCACGACATCAAGGAAGTGACCCGAATGCGGGGCAACGGCGCCGGCGGCGATGTGGGGCCGAGGACATGACGGCGACCACATTCACCGCGCAGGAAAATCCGAACACAGCCGATTCCGGCAGGCTCTGGAAGATCGGAACCCGCGGCAGCCTGCTTGCGCGAACGCAGTCCGGCACAGTGCGCGACGCGTTGATCGCGGCGGGACACAAGGCCGAACTCGTCATCGTCAAGACCGCGGGCGACGCTTCGTCGGACCCGGTGCAGATGATCGGAGTCGGAGTGTTCACAACTGCGCTGCGAGACCAATTGGCATCGGGCGCAGTCGATATCGCGGTGCACTCGTACAAAGATCTACCGACCGCACCCGACGAGCGGTTCGTCATCGCCGCGATTCCGCAGCGCGAAGATCCGCGTGACGCGCTGGTCGCTCGTGACGGCCTCGTGCTCGGTGAGCTGCCCGCTGGTTCGACCGTCGGGACCTCCGCGCCTCGCCGGATCGCGCAGCTGAACGCGCTCGGTCTCGGTTTGGACATCGTGCCGCTGCGTGGGAACCTCGATACCAGGCTCGCAAAGGTCGCCGACGGCGAAGTCGATGCGGTCGTGGTGGCTCGCGCTGGTTTGGCTCGGATCGGCCGGCTCAACGCGGTCACCGAGGCGCTCGAACCGGTGCAGATGCTGCCGGCCCCTGGGCAGGGTGCACTCGCCGTCGAGTGCCGGATCTCCGATCCCGAACTTGCCGAGGCGTTGGCTGCGCTGGACGACCCGTCGACGCGTGCCGCCGTCGTCGCCGAACGAGCAGTGCTTGCCGAGTTGGAGGCAGGCTGCACGGCGCCGGTCGGAGCACTCGCCGAAGTTGTCGAGTCAATGGACGACGACGGCCGCGTTTTCGAAGAGTTGTCCTTGCGGGCGTGTGTGGCCGCACTCGACGGATCGGACGGAGTCCGTGCGTCCGCTGTCGGGTCAATTGACCGTGCGGACGGGCTCGGTCGCAGCCTTGCCCGCGAACTGATCGACCTTGGCGCGAACGAACTGATGAATGGGGGTGGTGCCGATGCCTGAGCCCATTCCTCGGCTCACAGTCCGACCGAGCTTCTCGCTCACGCCGAACCTGAACCTGATCGCTCGAATCAAGACCGCACTGGAGAACAACCGATGAGCCGAGCCCGTAAGAACACCCCCGGACGGATCCTGTTCGTTGGATCCGGACCCGGCGACCCGGCACTGCTCACTGTCCGTGCACGTGAGGTGCTCGTAGGCGCTGAACTGGCCTTCACCGATCCCGATGTCGACAAGGGTGTCGTCGCGTTGATCGGTTCGGCCTGGGAGCACGACGGCGAGGGTGACGACACCGGGCCGGACGTCCGGCCAGCCCTCGGCGATCCTGCCGAGGTCGCGAAGACTCTCGTCACCGAGGCGCGCAACGGCCACGATGTGGTCCGTGTCGTGTCGGGTGATCCGCTCACCACGGACTCCGTGATCGCCGAAGTTTCCGCTGTTGCCCGCACTCAGGTGCATTTCGAGGTACTGCCGGGACTGCCTGCCGGTTCGGCAGTCCCGAGCTACGCCGGCATGGCGCTCGGCTCCGGCCACACCGAGGCCGACGTGCGTGGCGAGGTCGACTGGGCCGCGCTGGCTGCCGCTCCTGGCCCGCTGGTCCTTCATGCCACGTCCGGGCATCTTGCCGAGACCGCGAGCGCGCTCGTGGAACACGGACTCGCGCCGCAGACTCCTGCTGCCATCACTGTGCGCGGCACGACCCGCCAGCAGCGCACGGTGGAAGCGACCCTTGCGTCGCTCAACGATTCGGGCGCCGACCTGCAGGGTCCACTGGTCGTGACCGTCGGCAAAGTCGTCTCGCAGCGCGCCAAGATGTCGTGGTGGGAGTCTCGCGCGCTGTACGGCTGGACCGTGCTTGTGCCGCGCACCAAGGATCAGGCCGGCGAGATGAGCGAGCGGCTCGTCACGCATGGAGCCATCCCGATCGAGGTGCCGACGATCGCAGTCGAGCCGCCACGTAGCCCGGCGCAGATGGAACGCGCCGTCAAGGGTCTCGTCGATGGCCGGTACCAGTGGGTCGTCTTCACCTCGACCAACGCCGTTCGCGCGGTGTGGGAGAAGTTCAGCGAGTTCGGTCTCGACGCCCGTGCTTTCTCCGGCGTGAAGATTGCCTGCGTCGGACAAGCAACCGCGGACAAGGTGCGCTCGTTCGGCATCAACCCCGAACTGGTGCCCGCCGGCGAGCAGTCCAGCCTCGGCCTGCTCGAAGAGTTCGCGCCGTATGACGACGTGTTCGACCCGGTCAACCGAGTATTGCTGCCCCGCGCGGATATCGCAACCGAAACGCTTGCCGAGGGTCTGCGCGAACGCGGGTGGGAGATCGACGATGTCACCGCGTACCGCACGGTTCGGGCGGCACCGCCTCCGGCCGAGACCCGCGAGATGATCAAGACCGGTGGCTTCGACGCCGTGCTGTTCACCTCGTCGTCGACGGTCCGCAACTTGGTCGGTATCGCCGGAAAGCCGCACGCTCGCACCATCGTTGCGTGCATCGGCCCGAAGACGGCCGAGACGGCAGTCGAGTTCGGTCTGCGTGTCGACGTGCAGCCCGAAACGGCGCAGGTCGGACCGCTTGTCGAGGCGCTTGCCGAGCATGCGGTGCGGTTGCGTGCGGAGGGTGCACTGCCCCCACCGCGCAAGCGCAAGCGGCGGTAGCACCCACGATGTTTCCGACGGACCGTCCACGGCGGCTGCGCCGAACTCCGGCGCTGCGCCGCCTGGTGGCCGAAACATCTTTGGAGCCACGGCATTTGGTGTTGCCGATGTTCGTTGCGGACGGTCTGGACGAGCCGCGCGCAATCTCGTCGATGCCCGGAGTCGTGCAGCACACGCTCGATTCGCTGCGCAAAGCCGCGGTCGATGCTGTGTCCGCCGGTGTCGGTGGCCTGATGTTGTTCGGCGTCCCCAAGCCCTCGGACAAGGATGCTCGAGGCTCGGGAGCATCGGATCTGGAGGGGATTCTCAATCGGGGATTGCGTGCTCTACGTGCCGAATTCGGCAACGATACGGTCGTCATGGCCGACACGTGCCTCGACGAGTTCACCGATCACGGACACTGCGGTGTTGTCGACGCCAACGGTGCGGTCGACAACGACGCCACCCTGCCTCGGTATGTCGAAATGGCACTGGCGCAGGCGGAGTCGGGTGCGCACCTGCTCGGGACCAGCGGCATGATGGACGGCCAAGTAGCGGCCGTCCGGCACGCACTCGATGCCGCAGGTCGTTCCGATACCGGCATCATCGCCTACGCCGCGAAGTACGCGTCCGCGTTCTACGGCCCGTTCCGTGAGGCCGTCGGATCCTCGTTGCAGGGCGATCGGCGTACCTACCAGCAGGATTCGGCAAATCGTCGGGAAGCGGCACGCGAGGTCGATCTCGACGTGGCCGAAGGCGCCGACATCGTCATGGTGAAACCGGCGATGTCGTACCTCGATATCCTGCGCGAGGTAGCGGACAGATCACCCGTTCCTGTTGCCGCGTACCAGATTTCAGGCGAATACGCGATGATCACCGCCGCAGCGCAGAACGGCTGGATCGACCGCGATGCTGCTGTGCTCGAGTCGCTGTTCAGCATCCGACGTGCCGGTGCCGACATCGTGTTGACCTACTGGGCCGCCGAAGCCGCGGGCTGGCTCTAGCTCGACACACCGCGAACTTGCGTTAGACACGCCGACATGTATTGTGAGTGCTGTCACAGGGTTTGCGTAATATTCCGCTTTACAGATGGCACGAAGGGCAGGGTATGCGGGTCGTTATCGAGCAGCATCACAGTCTCCGGCGGGAGCTGGCGATTCTCGGACTGATCGTTGTGTTCGGAATCGTGACTGTTGTGTTATTGCTCCTCCCCGGCATCGTCGGCTGAGTACGCTCCCTTTCCCCTTGTTGTATCGATAGCGCAGGATGGACGCTGTGCGCACCCCTTCAGGGACCGACGGCAGTCCCCGCGACGTTCGATCAAAGAACGTCTCCGCCGCTTATTGGATTTGGATCGTCTGTGCGGCGATTCTCGTATTTTTCGGCCTTCTGGCGGTCACCACGTCCGCGGATGCAATCCGGGAACAACTCGCCGAGAACGGTAAGGCAGACAATGCCGATTCGTTTCTGCGGCTGTTGCGAGGCTCAGGCATCCTGTCGGTGATCGTCGGTGTGGCGATCGGCCTGTTGGCAGCCCCGGTCCGTTCCGGCGACGACCGATTCCGTCGAGCAATCGTCGCGTTGTCGGCATCGTTCGGTCTGCTGCAGATCGCGGGAGTCATTCTCGGCGTGAGCCCCGGAATTCTGCTGCTTGTCCCTGTGCTGCTGATGACTGCGGGCATTCTCGTGTACCGCCAGAGTTCCAACGATTGGTTCGTCGATGGTTCCTGATGCTCCCGAAGGGGATGCGTCGGTGTTGTTCAGCGAACCCGGCGCACGGTGGCGTGTGATCGCGTACGGGCCGATCCTGTGCCTCGTCGTGCTGATCTTCGAGCTCGTCAGCGGATCGCCCGCGCATTGGTTGACCCTGGCGGTGAGTGCGCTCGTACTCGCCGGCATCGTCCGTGTGCAGGTGCTTGCGGCACGCAGACACGTCAGCGTCGAACTGACCACTACGACCCTGCGGCAAGGCACCGAGGATGTCGCGTTGTCCGAGATCATGGCGGTCTTTCCTGAGCCGGACGAGGATCGTCGCGACGACGAATTGTGGGAATCAGCGCGTGCGCTTGGGGAGTTGACCGACGTGCCACGCGGGCGACGGCCGATCGGTCTGCGACTGGACAACGGGATGCTGGTTCGCGCGTGGGCGAAGAACGACGAAGAATTGCGAGCGCAGTTGACGGCCGCGTTGGCAGGGCACGGGACGCAGACCAATGACGAGTAATCGCATAGTGATCGGTGCCGAATGCCTCGCCGTTCTATTGGGCGTGCTCGCAGGTGTGTGGAGTTGGGACCGTGGCGTCCGAACCAGCGATTTCGGTCCGGCGCTCGAGGGTGCCCCGGCATTCGTGGGCACGGACTACTCGGGGTCCTGGATTACGTTGGCTTTCGCGCTGATCGGTGCGGCGGGGATTGTCGCGATCGACGCGGTTCGCCGCGTGCGGCGCGATTCGAAACACCGAACCCAAGGTACCTAAGGGGGGTATGGTAGAGGGATGAACTCGTACTCGCCTGAGAAGGACGACCTGCTGAAGCGGTTGCGTCGCATCGAGGGTCAGGTCGCCGGGATCGAGCGGATGATTGCCGACGACCGCTACTGCATCGATGTACTGACCCAAGTGTCGGCGGCAACCAAAGCTTTGCAGTCCGTGTCGCTGAAGCTGCTCGATGCGCACCTCGCGGGCTGCGTGGTCGAGGCGGCACGGCAAGGCGGACCCGAAGCGGACGCCAAGGTCAAGGAAGCATCCGACGCGATCGCACGACTGGTCCGGTCCTAGCAGCAGTCCTCACGTGCTGTGGAGCAGCATTTCGGCTCCGAGCAACGTCTCCGGGACCCCGAGGCCTTTCACGAGGGTCAGAGCGCGCGGACGCAGGCTGCGGCAGCGTTCGTTGATTGCCCGCCCCACAGCTTTGGAGCGTTCGACGGACAACCGCCGATGCTCCACGAACCAGGCCTTGTCCTCCTCGATCACCGAGAGCGCATAGAGGTCACACAATTCATTGAGCAGTTCCGTGGCTTCCTTGTCCTCGCACGCGTCGATCCCGGCGGTGAACGCTTCGAGCACCACGCGGTCGATGTGCGCGCGTGCCGCATGCAGCACGTGATCTTGGACGAAGTTGAACGCATCGAACGGATCGTCCTCGCGCTTGCTCGCTGCCTGCAGGCGACGCGCGGCTGTCGAGAGTAGGTACTCCTCGCGGTCCTCGAACATCCCCAGTTGGGTGCCGCGGTTGTAGAGGCTGCCCTCTTCTTCGTTGTCCTGTCTCGAGTCGAGCAAGGTTTGGATGATCTGCTCCGCGGCGGTGCGCTTCTTGACGACGTCGCTCACGGTGGTTGCGGCGAACTTCATCCAGTCGACAGGGCTCATCCCGCGGACCTCGTCGGCGTAGGACGTCAGCAGTTCCTTCGCGACCAACTGCGTCAACACCGTGTTGTCACCCTCGAATGTGGTGAAGACGTCGGTGTCGGCTTTGAGGGCGACAAGGCGATTCTCCGTCAAATAGCCTGCGCCGCCGCAGGCTTCGCGGCATTCCTGGATCGCTCGTGTCGCGTGATCGGTGTTGGCGACCTTGAGGCCCGCGGCCCGACCTTCCAGCTCGCGTTGTTCCTGCGGATCGGGATCGTCGGAACTCTGAATCTTGTCCATCTTGGCGATGAGCTCGTTCTGCGCGAAGGAGAGCGCGTAGGTCCGCGCAATCAAGGGCAAGAGGCGGCGCTGGTGTGCGAGGTAGTCCATGATCAGTACTTCGTCGTCGCTCTTCGGCCGGTTGAACTGCCTGCGCTGCAACGCATATCGGGTCGCGATCGTCAACGCGACCTTTGTTGCCGCCGCGGCTGATCCGCCGACGGTGACGCGTCCACGAACCAATGTTCCGACCATGGTGAAGAACCGGCGGTTCGAGTTGTCGATCGGCGAGGTGTATTTGCCGTCCTCCCCGACATCGCCGTAACGGTTGAGCAGGTTCTCGCGTGGCACCCGCACGTGGTCGAACACGATGCGCCCGTTGTCGACGCCGGTCAGACCGCCCTTGTAGCCGCAGTCCGACGTTGTGACCCCGGGCAGATCGGCGCCGTCCTCGTCGCGGATGGGGACGAGGAAGCAGTGCACGCCTTCGGTGTTGCCGTCGATAACGAGCTGCGCGAAAACCGCTGCCATGCGGGCATGTTGAGCGGCGCCACCGATGTAGTCCTTGCGCGCAGAGGGCGTGGGGGAATGGACGACGAACTCGCTCGTTGCGGCGTCGTAGGTGGCTGTGGTCTCCAACTCCTGCACGTCGCTGCCGTGCCCGGACTCGGTCATCGCGAAACACCCGAGCAGGTCGAGATCGATGGTCGGCTTGACGTAGAGGTCATGGTGCAGCTTGGTGCCGAGGTTTTCGATCGCACCGCCGAAGAGACCCCACTGAACCCCAGCCTTGACCATCAACGACAGATCCGACATTGCCAGCATCTCGACGCTGGTCACGGCGCCCGCTGGACTGCCAGTTCCGCCGTGGTCGGCGCGAAAAGCTGTGGCGGCGTAGCCTTCCGAGGCCAGCAACTGCATCTGTTCGAGAGCCTTGGCGCGCGCCTCCGCCAAGTCGGGAATGAAGTGCGGAGCGAACTCCGGCCGATTGAGGTTGACCCTGGCTTTTTCGCGAAGCTCATGCCAGGGTCCGTCGACGGCTGTGCGCAGGTTGTCTCCGACGGTGCTCATGACTCGACCGTAGCGTGTCGGGTCATGGGAGGGGTCGGAACTCGTTCCACCTCGGTGTGGCGGGGCGCTCCCCCGTTCCGCGACCCCTTCCTCGACTATATGTCGCATTGACAGCATGCGTAGGCGGGTACCGCAGCTTGATGTGAGATTGAAATGAGTTCGCAAAGGCTGACGCTGCTCCGTCTGTTGCGCTGCGGGAAGGTGCGCGGAACAAATCCCAACCCTTATTCCCCGCGAACCTGCGTGTTCATGATCGTTGTCGCTGTAGACGCGACCGCCCGGTCACTGTCGTGGGTCAGCTGAGCGAGGGCCCGCCGTGCGGCAGTGCCGGGAATCTCGGCGAGGGCCTGGGTGATCCGCAGCCGGGTGGGCGCGTCGTCGGTCTGCCCGAGCTCGTGGCACATGACGTGGACGATGTCGTCATCGGCGGATGACTGCTCTGCCAGAAGACCCAACATCTCGGCGGCCTCGACGTCGCGTTGCCCCACGACAACCATCTCGACAAGCGCCGGGGTCGCGTCTGGATTTCCCCGGGCGCCGAGTGCAAGGGCCGCGCATACCCGGACCAGGGCATCCGGATCGTCGAGGACTCGCCTCAGCTGTACCTCCGCCGCCGCGGCTGGGATCGCCGCGAGCGCCGCCGCGGCGCGACGGCGGACCTCGACCTCCTCCGAATCGAGTCCATCGGCAAGATCGACGAGAGCGACCGACCACAGGCCGGTGGCCCTTGTCAACGACCACCGCAACGCTCCGGCCACGTTGGGATCGTCCTCCGAGAGGATGGCCGCGACGAGTGCTTCGACGGGCAGCGCACCGTTCCCGTGAGCCAGGATCGCCTGTTGACGGCGAGCCCCGGACTCCGATTCGAGCGCGCGCAACAGGGTCACGAGACCTACGACGTCATCCCACCGCGCCGGCGCGGCGGCGTCGACGCGTTCGAGCTTCGCGAGCAATTCCTCCTCGGTAGCGATCCGCTGGCGCGTGTGTCGGATGAGATCACCCACCAGCTCGGCCGGTGCAAAATCTGGCTCGTCCACTGCCCGCTTGGCCTCGTTCAGCGACAGTCCCAACGTCCGCAGGCTCTCGACGTGGAAGAGTCGGCGGAGGTCGTCGGCGGAGTACTCGCGGTAGCCGCCGGATGTGCGACCCGTCGGCTGCACCAGCCCCAACGTGTCGTAGTGGCGCAGCATCCGTGTGCTGACCCCGCAACGCCGCGAGACCTCACCGATCAACATTCCGTCTCCTCCTCTAGTGGTCCGGACCGGTGGCGGCGACGCGCTTCGCCGTCTCGACAGCGACGGTGAATCCGCTGTCGGGGTCGTTGTAGAGCTGCCTGGTGGCATCTGCATGCGAACGAGTTCGGGGGTCCGCGCTCATTCTGAATGCGTCGAGCCCGCGGAGTACGGTCTCCCCAAGTTCTACTAGTGCGCGACTGAGGCTGAGCTGCATGTGGTGGTCACCGCGTCCGAGTTCGGTCATAAGATCGGCGGCGAGCGCAACCTCATCGCCGGGCGGTACGAGTGCCGCTGCCGCTCGCCACGCGCTGCGCGCAACCTCGTTGTGCTCGTCGTGCAGCAGTGACGACACTGCGGGCCAGGCGAGCCGATCCCCAATCTTGGAGAGCGTGTGCAGCGATTGACTGCGCGCCTGAGCGGTGTGGGACTCGAGCTCTTGGACGAGTCGCGGCACCGTGGTCTTGCTAGGCAGGCGGCACAATGCCCAGGTCAGCATGTCCCGGACGTAGAAGTCCGGTTCCACCGCGCAACGATCGACGAGAGCGTTCGTGAGTTGGGGATCGGGGTGCGTGCCGGCAGTCAGCGCCGCCCTAGCCGAATCGACGGGTCGGATGCTGCCAGCGCGTCGACGAGGTGAGAATTTGGCCCACCATGGTTGGTTGTGTTCACGCGACAACCACCTCCTTCGGTGAACCATTCGACACCTTGTCATTGTGAGAGGGTCAAGCCG
>JBBSKP010000057.1:0-24067 GCA_038256175.1 Mycobacteriales bacterium | reverse complement strand
GCAGGCGTCATCATCGACGACTTCGGCGGCGAAACACTCGCCACGCCCGACCATTACGGACGAGACTGGGCGCTGACCAAGCGCTGGGGAATCGCCCTCGACAACGGATCACTCGTATTCCGAAACGACACCGAGCTCGAGCTCGAAGGCTGACCTCATCGAGCGGAGCCCGGAGCGTCGTCGCGGGAATGACCCAAGATCCCGAGCCTGGCGTCGTACTTGACCCCGGTCTGCCGACCTCTCCAAATTCTTTCGCTGTCGCTGACGCGGTAGCCGCGAGGGGCGGCAGCGCATACGCCGCGCGGCATCCTGATTGGCTTGCCGCACAGGCTAAAACAGGACACAACGCGCGACCATTACCTGAAGTCAAAAGGTCGGCCATTACGGTTCCGGGCCGGGCTTAGCAGCAGATCACTCGGTCGGTTGACGACGAATAAACTCACTCATCCCCGGAACCGTGAAGGCGATTCTGCCGTGTTCGGGCGGCCAGACGAGGCCCTTTTTGATCGCCAGATCACGCACATCGCTGACGCCGGCGGTCGTCGATCCCATCGCCGCAGCCACTGTTCCCGACCGCGGCTGGTCCTCCCCCGTTGCGGCAATCGCACGCAAATACCGCCGTTCCCGATCGGTCGCCCGATTCCACCGCGACGGGAAGAACCCCTCATCGAGAGCCCGACGCCCCACCTCGACCGCCAACAGCGAATCATCGACCTCGAACGGCGCCTTCGGTGCGATGTTCCACACTGCTTTCCCGTACTCCTGCAGGAAGTACGGATAACCACCGCTCGCCTCTACCAGAATCTCCAACGCGTCAGCCGTGAACTGCCCGCCGTGGCGGACCACCGGAATCTGCAACGCATCACCTGCAGCCTTGTGAGACAACGGCCCGATCGTGCTGTACACGAACTGCCGTTCCGCGTAGGACCGGTTGTCCGCCAACACAGACGGCAAATTCGGCAAACCCGCACCGATGAGAAAGAACGGCCACTCACGCTGACTGGCCCGATGCTGAACAGCCAGCAAAGCCCCCAGCAGGTCCGCATCCAAATCTTGCATCTCGTCGATGAACAGCCCGAACGCCGACCCCCGCTTCTTCATCTGCTCACTGATCGCCTCAACCAACTCCTCGAGGTCGAGGTCGATATCACCTGTGCCCGCAGGACGATCGAGCTTCAACTCCGCCTTTACCGGTCCTGCGCCCACTCCGAGAGAAAACGCGCGGGCAACCTCCAACAGCGGATCGACGACCGCGCCCCGAAGCTTGTGCTTACGGCTATACCGCCGCAGACCAACAGTCAGCTCTTGTCCCAGCCGTGCTCGCACCGCCGCGATACCCGCGTCGTTCGGACGTGCCTCAATGCTGATCGTCAGCCAACCATGCCGCTCTGCATGCTCGGCCAAGGTGTTGAGCAGAGTCGTCTTACCTACTCCTCGCAACCCCGAGAGAACTACTCCCCTGTCGTAGTTGCGCTTCATGCTGCGGGCGACCAACAGATCGAACGCTTCGAGCTGCTGGGTCCGGCCTTCCAATGCTGGCGGACGAAGGCCGGAACCCGGCTTGAACGGATTCAGTTCAGGGTCCATATCGACAACTATAGGTATTTATCGGCTTCTATCGGTACGTATCGGCAATCGCCCACAAATGCCCATAGAACCCAAGAAGGACAGCTGGAACCCTGGAGCGCCCCAACAGACCTTCCAGGCTGCCGAATAGGATCGGCTCGTCGGAACCGATAGGAGCTTCACTCCGTGGCCCTGCCCTCGAAACAACCTGCTAGGCAGCCAAAACCGCCGAATCCCCTTTTCTAACAACCATATTGGGCATCAGACACGGAGCGCCGACCACTGCCGAGCAGCTGAAAACGCCCGTGTAGGTAAACCAACGAAATATTTCACGGGTTTACCTACACGGGGCCAGCCGGTCATACATCCGTCTACCGAAGGCCGGCAGCATCCAACACTTCCTGCGGCCAGACTCGACGAGTGATCGATGGCTTCCCATTACCGACACCGGTGCGCAGCGTGAGACTTGACGCACAATTTCCTTGACTCTACCTGACGTGTGCACCCATTGTGTGTACATGACTGTTCGTGAAGATCGCCTCAGCGTGCGCATCGACGCCAATGCGAAGCGACGACTGGAAGACGCAGCAAGTGAAGTGCATCTGAGCTTGTCCGCCTTCGTGTTGCAGGCCGGACTACAACAAGCCGATCAAGTCCTCGCTGAGCGTGAACTGATCAAACTGTCGCCGGAAGCTGCCGCCGCGTTCACGGAGGCGTTTGTGCGGCCTGCGCGAGTGAACAACGATCTGGCCCGGGCGTTGGCACGGCCGCCCAAATTCGGGTGGCTGGACTAAGTGGAGTTCTCTCGTCCGTGCCCTCTAGATCCAGACAAACATCGCCGCGGGGACTTCGCCTGCGCGAATGAGTCTTTGACGGAGTGGCTGCGTAAGTACGCTGGTCAGAATCGAAAAGGTAATACCGCCGCGACCTGGGTCATCGCGGACTCGGAGTATCTGATTGCTACGTACGCGAGTCTGTCTATGACCGGAATCGACCGGTCGACCTGCCCAACGCCTATAGCTAAGGGCGCCCCGGAGATTGTCCCCGCTTTGCTCATCGGTCGCCTTGCCACCGATACGCGTTTCGAGGGCCTCGGCCTGGGAACCGCCATGGTAGGAGCGTTGTTGGCAGAGGCTGTCACCCTCAACAGGACGGCGGCATTTCGCGCCGTCGTCGTTACCGCACTCAACGACGCAGCGTACGAGTGGTGGCAGCGGTTCGGCTTCGCCCCATTCGATCCCGACGATGAAACCAGGCTCGATCTCTTCTTGCTGACCAAGGACATCGAGGCAACACTCCAACACATGGTGAGCAGAACGGCCGTGGCAGCGCCAGTGCCAGCCGAGTTCACACTCCTCGACGCAGCCCAGCTGGCTGCTCTACCAAGTGAGCTGAGGGCGGCGTATGAAGAACTGCGCGCGATGGATCCAGTCGAGCGGGCGCGATTCCTGGGTCACACGACGCTCGCCAGCACGGCGCAAGCTTTTTTGGCGTCGGTATGCGACGCGCAGGATCTCAGAACAGTGTGGCCCGGTGTCGATGAGAATCTGCGCCTGTGTCTAGTGCAGCAATGGATTTTGGACAACGCCACGAACTTCTGGACCGACGGCCACGACCGCGACGAGACTGCGCACGCACTTGCCGCCGCCGAACCTAATCACCCATTGTGGGAGCACTTCGAGCGTGTACACCTGCGTTCGATCTCCAAGTCGATTCCGCCGCCAGCCGTACGCGGAATTGGGGCGAACACACGACTGGTTTCGCCGGATGCCGAACTGCTCTACATACAAGACATCACCGACATGGAAGGCGGCGTGTGGCTACCGGGAGAGGAGCGCGAGGTATACCCGATGGTGATGAAGCGGACTGACAACCGTTGGCTAGTAGCCAGTCTGGGATCGGAAAATCTACCTGTCCCCGGGTGGCCACCCCAGTTCTGACTGCCCAAACACATTGGTAGCCAGCTACGTTCACGGGGCCGGTCGGCCTGTGGTCTGATCGTTTGCTGATCCACGGTCGGCCCGCCGACATCCGCGACGCGTGACCGCCGCCCCGGACACACGATCTATGCTGCCCCGATGGGTTCCGGAGCTCGGCGAGCGTTCGACAACAATTGCAAGGACATTCTCGCACTACTGAAAGTCGCCCGCGACAAAGAGAACCACGACAATCACAGCGCCGAAGTCGTATGCAAAGCAGCGATCGTCCTCACCGCTTCGTTCTGGGAGGCGTACTGCGAAGACATCGCGGCGGAGGGTTTAGCGCACCTCATCGACAACACCGACGACGTCAACACCTTGCCAAAGAAATTGCGGCAGGACCTCGCCGCCGAACTCAAGACAGACAAGAACGACTTGGCGATATGGGCCCTTGCCGAAGACGGTTGGCGATCAACACTGCGAAACCGGTTGGACACCTACACATCCGAACGAAATTGGCTGTTCAACAGCCCCAAACCTGCGCAGATCGATGCACTGTTCGCGAAGGCGCTCGGAATCCCCCGAATCTCCGAAAAATGGGCATGGAAAGCAAAGCTGTCGCAACGCACACACGAACCGCCCACCATGACGGCCGCAGAAGCACGACAAATGCTGACCGAATACATCGAGATTCGAGGAGCAATAGCGCACCGCGGCATCACCAAGCTGCCCGTCACAATCGACCAGGCCCAACGGTTCTACGAGTTCATACGAAGACTCGCATCGAGGACCGGCGGTGAAGTCTCCAGATCCGTTATGAAGGCGACCGGAGTCCCACTGTGGACACTCGACGACTGAACGGTTTCGCGTAGATCCATCGGCACACCCTCCTCGCCCGGGCCACCCCACCGAGTCGGCCAGAGAAGTTGTCCCGCGCCGAAAGCACCTGATTGGGTGACGACCATGCATTTGCGATTGGTCCCGGCTCTGGTCCCGGCCTCGGACCCAGACGACGAGTACCGACTGACCCTGCGACAGACGGCTATCGTCGCCGCCATGGCCTCGCTCATGGCAGACGACGTCTACGACGACATCGACGAGCTCGGCGAGGCACCGGTGGTCGGGTACTCCCATCAAATCTCCATGTGCGGCACCGCCAGCCGCTGGCGGACCCGTTTACCAGGACCGCTCTTCCTCCACCTTGGTTGTTGCACGCGGCCTGGACATCGACGCCGACGAGCCCACGATGCGTTTCGCAACGCCAACCATTCCACTGCCCGTTGATGTTGGTTGCCGTAGCGATGTACGCCGAGGTGTAGCGCGCACATTGAGCCGCGATACTCACGCCGCGATCCGCCGCACTGGCCGGTGCAGCGGTACCGACCGCGACGAAGATGCCCATTGCAGCGACGGCGACTGCACTGGTGACAAGTCGACCGACCTTGCGCGGCTGGCGCCGCATTTCGGTGGTTGTGATCGTGCGCGGAGTCACGCTGTTCACGTCGGCAGGCGATGTAAATTCGATGGTGTTTGTCATACCGATGAGTGAACGTGACGTCGAGCCGCCCGGAGCGGGAGTTTTCTCCCTACTTTCATGTCGACATTTGCCGCGAACCGCCGACCCTGCGGCGACCACCGCCCCCCTACGCGTGAGGCAGGCGGGCTCAGTCGCTGGCATCACGTCGGATTGGGCGCTACCGCACGCTCTGTGTGCACGCATGCCAGGCGGTCACCGACTTTCCTCGACGAGGCGCAACTATTCGGGGCGGCCGGGCCTGCACGGCCGGATCGACCTACTCAGGTGCAGTCACAAAGTTGTCCCGCGCGCGCTGAGCGGCGTGCGTCCAGGCGTCGTCGGCTACCCCGTGGTACCGATTTACGAGTTCCGAGCCTGCGAGGTCTTCGCCGAGCTCCTGGCTGCTTTCCTGGACGATCCTCTCGAACTTGATCAGATTTGTGAGCGCCAGGGCGACCATCCGCGGTCCAAATTCCATTAGACGCACAATGCCCCGTTCGGCTTCGTACGCTCTGGCGTGCTCGTTTGCATTGCGTTTCACGAACGCGGCCGATGTCATCGTTGCCGTGATCGCCTGATGATTGGCCAAATCGATGGCGCGGTCGGTCTCTTCGGCGTTCCGTACGGCCGCCTGGGCAGTCTCATACTTGTACTCATACTCGCCGGCGAGGCAGGTCAGCTTCAAAACGATCGGCATGGTGTCGAGGACGATGAAGAACAGTATGAGCACCCAGCTCACGAGCGTGACGTGCGAGCTGGACTGTTCGATCTTGTCCAGCGCCTCTACTCGCGACAGATAGTCGGAGCTGAATTTTTCGTTGATGTTGTTAGCCTGACCGGAAAATGACTCGAGGTGACCGGCACGGCGAAGCCCCCGGCGCAGCCGGGGAGATTTTGACTGCGGCTGAGTTGGCGTCGTCTCGTGACGGTGGCCGGTGTCAGGCGGCGGGTTCGAGGGTGACGCGGTAGCCCAGGGCAGCCAGTTGGGCGACGTGGTTGCGGGTTCTACGTTCGATGTTCGCGCGGGTGGCGTGGAAATCGACGCCGAGGTCGTGGAAACGGGCTGTCGGGTCCTTGAGCAGGTTCCAGACGATGACCAAGATCGACCGGGCCACCGCGACGAGGGCTTTGAGTTTGCCGCGGCGTTTGACGATCCGGCGATAGCGTTCACCGAGGAAGGTGTTCGATTTGGCCGCGGCGGCCGCGGCCTCACCGAGCGCTCCCTTCAGATACGGGTTCCCCTTGCCCGCCTTGCCCGAGCGCAGCACCGGACCGGACTGGATGGTGCGCGGACACAGTTTCGCCCATGAGACCAGGTGCTCGGCGGTGGGGAACCGGGACATGTCGAGCCCGATCTCGGCGAGGATGATCTGCGCGGCCCCCGCGCCGATACCGGGGATCTCGTCGAGCCGTTCGATCGTGGTCAACTCGGCGGCGCCGTCCGAACCGGGGCCCGCACCACGGCCGGGAGTGTCTGTGCCGGTGCCAGACCCGCGCCCGTGTGTACGGGATCGCGTTGGGTGTCCTGTGGGATGCGGGGCTGGCCGAGGACACCACGCAGGGGTTTACCTGCAGCACGGCGATTCGCTAACAAAAATGTGGTCTGCGATGTGTGGTGGGTACGCCAGAGCGCGAACCCGGGCTTCCGATGGAGCATCGTGATGACGGCTGTGTCGTGGTTTTCGGCTTGTAACATCGACCATTGTCCAGAGGCCGGGCGCGATAAGCCTTGGCCGCCACGTACTGCGCTAGACCTGGCCGCGCAGCAAGAATATATGGGCGGTACGGGATTTGAGCCCGCCTCCGGCGTCGTCTCAACTTCGACACCCAGTAGGCGAGGAAGGCAACTGGGGTGGCGCTACTCTCGGTGTCCTGATTGACCTATGGAAGTCACTTCGTGGCAGCGGCGATCTTTTCGGCGGTTTGTGACATCATCTTCCCGCCGTCAGCCATGCCCGGGTTCACTGCTGTGAAGAGTGCCTCCGGGTCGAAGTAGCTGACGTGTGCTTTGCCGTCCTGGTCTGCCCACACCTGGAACCGGAAGGGTAGAACGGCCCCGATGGCGGGGGTCTGTTCGAAGAACATCTTCCCCGCTTCGGGGTTACCGGCGAAGAGGCTGCGCGAACCTTGTAGCTGGAGTCCGACAGCCTGCATCATTCCCGCTTGGTCCAGGTCGGTGACGACCATCATGTCGTCGGCGGCGATCGCTGCCGTGATCTTTTGTACGGTGTCGGTGAACGAGCCCGCAGCGTCAACGGTGATGAATCGCGCATCCAGCTCAGCGGCGGGTTGCGGGTCACCGCCCGCCGCTGTTCCGGCAATCTTGCCGACCAGTTCAGCCATGTGTTGCCCGCCTGCCGCGAGGTTGTCATCGACCGCGGCGAACATCTGTTTCGGATCGAAGTAGCTGATATTCGTTTTGCCGTCGCCGCTCGCCCAGACGTGCAGTTGGAACGGGAGCACGGCGCCGATGGCCGGGGTCTGCTCGAAGAGCATCTTGGCGCCCTCCGGGTTGCCCACGAAGAAGCTGTGCGCACCCTGCAGTTGCAGGCCGACCCCAGCCATCATGGTGCCCTGGTCCAGATCGGCGACGACCATCATCCCGTTTGCGGCGACAGCTTGTTTGAGCGCATCCACTGTTTCCTGGAACGGGTGGGTCGAGGCCACCGTCATCAGCGTCGTCTTGACCGAGGTGACGTCTCCCGTGTCGGTCGACGCCACCTGCGTTGTCGGTGTTGCGGACGAGACGCTGTCGTTGGAATCGTTGCTGCAGGCACCGGCGCCCAGCGCCAGAACTGTGGCAGCGGCCACCGAAGTGAGCAGGCGCCTGTGGCGCGGCGCTGACAAGCTGAACAATGTAATGACCTCCATGTCGGTCGTGCTGGCATCTCGTGTGCAGATCGTTCGTAAACCAGCAGCCTGCAGCGGGTCTGCTGTCTGGGCGAACTGGGGCATCTCGACGTCGTTTGTCGGCGATTGCCTCGATCCAGTCGTACTCGCGGATGCCGCTTGCCGTGGTATCTGTGTCACCCGGCTGACACTTCCGTCTCACGGACTAGCAGCTGCATTGGATTCGGCCCGAGTGCATTTCGACTCCTACGAAGGCGGGCAAGAAGCGCGAGTCGCTGGTTCCCGTGCATCAATCACTGTCAGCCCGCTGACCATCGCCCCTTGGGTGCCGGCTTGTGGGGTCTTGACTGATGTCAACGCGTGTTCCACCCCCGGCTAGCAACGGTTTCGTGATGGCTTCCTGTGGTGACGGGCCGCCGATAGTGCGGCACGCAAGTTCGGCGTCGAGCTGTCGCTACCCGTCAACGGGGCCGGGCCTCGACAACGCTCGGAGTCGACCACGCGCTGCGCCGGGCGATGTTTGTAGGCCCACAGCTCGCGCGAGCCGGGCTGGAGACGCTCGCCTGGCGACGGTCCAACTGCATAGTGGTCCGATCCGCTCGCACGATCGGACTGCACCCACCCGTCAATACGCGCAACGAAGCGGACACCGAAATGGCACCGATCAATCGCGGCACACGAGTCGACGCGACCCGGCCGGGGGAAGCGCGGAATCCCAGCGGTGCACCAGACCGCCGCGTCGAGCAGTTCACGATTGCGTACCGCAGAAGGAGTGCTTCGCAGACACCGGGTTGCGCCGTGCGCGTCTCCTCGATGACGGAACTCGGCCCGTCGTGATCGGCCCCGAGAACGCCGGAGTCGACACCTTGGCTGACCTGCTGTCCCGGTGCGCCGGGCGCGACATCGACTCCTTTGCCGCTCTCTACGACCTGACCCATGCACGCGTGTATGGGACCGCGTTGCGTGTCCTGTGGGATGCGGGGTTGGCCGAGGACACGACTCAGGAGGTTTACCTGCAGGTATGGCGCAATTCCGCTAGCTTTGACCCTGCGAAGGGGTCGGCACTCACGTGGTTGATGACCCTTGCCCACCGCCGGGCAGTCGACCGGGTGCGTTCGGAGCAGTCCAACTCGGGTCGTGAGATCGTCTACGGGGCACGCAACCATGCGGCGCACTTCGACGACGTGTATGAAGAAGTCTCGATCCGCAGTGAATACCGAGCCGTGAATCACTGCCTGGACGCGCTCACCGTCACCCAGCGTGAGTCCGTCGCGTTGGCCTATTACCGGGGGCTGACCTACAGCGAGGTCGCATCGCAGCTCGGGGTCGCGCTCCCGACGGCGAAATCCCGGATCCGGGACGGATTGATTCGACTTCGACGATGCATGGGGTCGTGAGGATCGTCCGCCGAGGTGTCTCCCTCCGACCGAGGGTGCTCCGGTGGGATGCCTGGCGTGCCGATCCGCCGGAGTGTCACGATCGTAGGAGCCCCAGCGTGTGCGCCGTCGCCCGGAATCGGCTGTCCCGAGCGCATTGGCGGGCCACCAGCGGCACGTCGGCGGGGGTGTCCACGTCGCGCAGGGCAGCGACGTAGGTGATGTCGAGGCCAACGCCGCGTAGCGCGGCTGCGGTGTGGTCGCCGGTGGTCGGCAGCGACATCGGCACCGACTCTAACGCGCGCGCCGCGCCGGGTTCGTGGAGCCCGAGCAGCCACCATCCGCCGTCGCAGGCCGGTCCCAGCAGTGCCGACGAATCGTCGCCCGCGAGGGTCTGCGCACACTCGGTGAGCAGGTCGGCGGTGACTTGCGGGGTGTCCATGCCCAGCTGCAATACGGGTGCTCCGCCGATCAACGCAGCGTCGTGGTGCGCGGCGGCAATTCGCTGGGCGAGATCGGCTCCACGCTGCTCAATGACGGTGAACCCGGCCAACACATCCTGAAGTTCGCGAAACCGTGGGGCGCGGCTCAGGTCGCCGGAAAAAGCGGCGATCCGAGCGACGGCGGGGGTTCTGCGGACCGTGTCGAGGGTGTCCAGCAGCGCGGCGGCGGCGAGCTCGGCCGCATCGGCAGCAGTCAGTACGGGGAACAGCCGGGTCTTGACCTGACCGGGGACGGGGGCTTTCGCGAGAACCAACAGGGTACAGCGAGGCCGGCGCCGTGGGTCGCTCACCCGAGCGTCTTCCAGAAGTCGTAGGCGGCGAGCACCGTCCCGCGCACCGAACCGGACACCTTCGACACCCCCGCAGTGCGCGGCCGGTAGTCGATGTCGAACTCGACGACGTTCCATCCGGCCCGTGCGGCGAGCACCAGGACCTGCAGGGGATAGCCGGACCTGCGATCGGTGACGTTCAGATCCAGCAGGTCACGGGTGCGGGACACCCGCATCGCGGCGATGTCATGCACGTGCAGGCCGTGGCGGCGACGCAGCCGCCCGGCGATGACCCTGTTGGCGACACGGGCATGCCAGGGCCAGCCCGCCCGACCGACGGGACGACGACGTCCCACCGCCAGATCTGCGCCCGCGAGAACCGCATCTACCAGCGCCGGCAGCTGCGCCGGGTCCATCGACCCGTCAGCGTCGAGGACACCGACCAGCGGGGTGGTCGCCGCCTCGACTCCGGCGTGCACCGCGGAACCGTAGCCAGGGACCGGTTGATGAACGACCCGCGCACCGTAGCTCCGCGCGACGGTGGCTGTGCCGTCGGTGGAGTTGTTGTCGACCACGACGATCTGGTAGCCGGCCGGTATCCGGCGCAGCACCCCGGGCAGTGACCCGGCCTCGTCGCGGCACGGCAGCACAACGGTCATTTTCGCCGCATCCCTCGACGCACTTTCAGGGAGGGGCGGCGAGGGCGTCACTCGTTGACTGTAAAGCGCCGACGAGAACTCTGAACCCCATCGCTCGATGCCGAGTCGACGACATCCCGGGCGGGGTCGGCGGTCGGCGCACAGGAGTGGCGTATTCGGGACATATCGTCGGACCGTGACCCAAGACACGAAGCCGACTCCTTCTCCGCAGGACGGTGATCGGCAGGCTGGCCCGGACCGGTTCACCCGGGGGGACCTGGTGTCGGTCGTGGCAGCAGCCGGTCTCGTGGCTGCCGCCATAGTGCTGCCCCTGGTCGCCGACCCGCGGTGGCGGTCCCAGCTGTACGCGGGCGCTGGACCGCTCTTCGGCGAGTGGTTGCCGCACTGGGGGTTTGGAACGGTCCCGGCAATCGGTGTGGCGGCGCTCGTCGTGAGCTACGGGCCGCAGGCCGCGCAGCTGATCCGGTGGCGGTGGCTGGTGCTGGGCGCCTGGGCCGCGTCCGCGGCGTGGACGATGAGCCTTGCCTTGGTCGACGGCTGGCACCGCGGGTTCACCGACCGGCTCACCGACGACAACGAGTACCTGCACGAGGTTGCGGGCGTCTCCGACATTGCGACGATGCTGCGTGAATTCTCCAGCCGGATCCTCGACTTCCAGCCGGATCGGTGGACCACCCACGTCGCCGGCCACCCCCCCGGAGCGCTGCTGACCTACGTCGGTCTCGACCGTGTCGGGCTCTCCGGTGGAGCCTGGGCTGCCGCACTGAGTGCGCTGGCCGGGTCCAGCGCGGTCGCCGCTGTTCTGATCACGTTGCGCGCGCTGAGCGGTGAAACAACCGCGCGAACCGCGGCGCCGTTTCTGGTGTTGGCCCCGACCGCGATCTGGGTGGCGGTCTCCGCCGACGGCTACTTCATGGGTGTCACAACGTGGGGTATCGCCCTGCTCGCCCTCGCGACCCGTACACGAGGTCCCCGCGGCCTCGTCCTCGCGTTCGCGGCCGGGGCGCAGCTCGGGTTCGCGGTGTACCTGAGCTACGGGCTGATGCTGATGGGCCCGATCGCGGTGGCGGTACTCGTCGCGGGCCGGACCGTGCGGCCCCTGCTGCCCGCGGTACTCGGAGCGCTCGCCGTCGCGGCGGCGTTCACCGCGGCGGGTTTCTGGTGGTTCGAGGGCCTCTCCCTGGTCACGCAGCGGTATTACCAGGGCATCGCCAGCGAGCGACACTTCAGCTATTGGGGGTGGGCGAACATCGCCGCCACCATCTGTGTAGTCGGGTTCGCCGTCGCCGCCGGCCTGCACCGGGCGCTGCGGCCGGCACGGGTGCGGCAGTTCGACGGCCTCACCCTGTTGGTTATCGCTGCCGTCATGGCGATTGCCGCCGCCGACCTCAGCGCGTTGAGCAAGGCCGAGACCGAACGAATCTGGTTGCCCTTCACGGTGTGGCTGTTGCCCGCAGCATCGCTGCTGCCGCGTCCCCAGCACCGCCACTGGCTGGTGCTCCAGGCCGCGGCCGCGCTGCTGATCAATCACCTGATCCTGACCAGATGGTAGGACTAGTTGTGATCGATCCGCGCAGTCATACGCTTGGCCGACCGGTGCCGGTCGTCGGGCGCAGCGGCGCGGACGCGAACACTGTGAGGCCCTGTGCGGGATGGATGGCGGCGCGGAACCCGAGGCGCTGCTCCGCGCGGCGCGGGCTCGCCACGATATGCCGCACGTCCCCCGGCCGATACTGCCCGGTCACGACCGGCTCCGGACCCCCGACCGCCGCCGCGAGACGGCGGGCGACCTCACCGATGGAGATCGGGTAGCCCGAACACACGTTGATCGGAGTGAACCCGTCGAGTGGCTGCTCGAGCGCGGCCAGATTCGCTGCGGCGACATCGCCGACTTCGACGAAGTCCCGCATCTGCTGCCCGTCCTCGAAGACCCGCGGCGCGTGCGCGGATTCGAGCGCGGAGCGAAACATCGCAGCGACTCCCGAGTACGGCGTGTTGCGCGGCATATTCGCGCCGTACACGTTGTGATAGCGCAGGGCCGTGACCTGCCCTCCAGTGGCGAGCGACCAGGAAAGTGCATAGTTTTCTTGCGCGAGCTTGCTCGCGGCGTAGCTGCTGCGCGGGCGCAGCGGAGCGTCCTCGTCCACCGGCTGCCAGATCAGCGGCTCACCAGTTACCGGATGTCGGACGTCGAACATGCCGGCGTCGAGATCACGACGCAGCCGCGGTGGCGCGGTGGCCTCGACGCCGTCGACGGTGCGGTAGCGGCCCTCGCCGTAGACCACCATGGAGGAGGCCAGCACCAGCCGTCGACACCCCGCGGCAGCCATCGCGGCGAGCAGCACCGCGGTGCCGAAGTCGTTATGGCTGGCGAATGCGGGGGCGTCGGCCGCGTCCTGCCCAACCCCGACGACGGCAGCCTGATGGCATACGGCGTCGACCCGGGCAAGGTAGCGCGCCAGGCGGTCGTGATCGCGCACGTCGACGGCGTCGATCCCATCGTCGTGGGCGCCCTCGGCGCAGTGTGCGGACGGCAAATATGCGTCCACGGCCACCACCTCGTGGCCGCGCTCGATCAGCCGCTGCCGGATTGCGCCGCCGATGAATCCGGCCGCGCCGGTCACCAACACTCTCACGACACGGGTAGCTTCGCGCCCGGCGCGGTCGGCGCCGGCAGTGGATCGCCGAGCATCTCGACCGATATTCCGCGCGCCTCCACGCCCCGCATCCACCACACGACACCCGCGGCGGCGCCGATCAGCCAGAACGCGCTCAGGGCGACGAACACGGTCGTCAGGTCGAACACGACCGCGACCTCGGCGAGCACGATCTGGCCGATCACGGCGCCGAGCCTGCCCACACCGACCGACACCCCGATTCCGGTGGCCCGTAGCCCGGTGGGAAAGATCTCGGAGAACGTCGGATACGCCGACACCCATGCACAGGTGGCGAAGAACGCTGCGCCGGTGAACGCGATCAGCACCAGAATCTGGGATCCGGTTGCGGCGGCAGCCGCACAGACCAACATCGCTGCGGCAGCCGCGGCGTAGGAAAACGTGACCGTAGGTCGGCGCCCGACAGCATCGAGCGCCCACGACACGACCAGGCCGCCGAGCAGCGCGCCCACGTTGGCGACGAGGAAGAAGTAGGGCAGCACGTCGTCGCTGATCGGTACGGCACCGGTCGCCGAGGAGAACACAAAGATGCTCATCGCGGTGAACAGGCCGTAGTAACCGGCCGCTTCGGAGAAGTCCAGGGCCATACCGAAGAACAGCTTGGGCCGGTGCTCGGCCCACAATTCGTGCAGTGCGGAACGCTCGCCCCGCGGGCGGGCCACCGCGACATACCCTGTCGGGCTGGCGATCCCGGTGATCGAGGTGACCACACGGTCCGCCTCGTCGAGTCGCCCTTTCGACGCCAGCCAGCGCGGCGATTCCGGGATCAGCCTGCGAGCCACCAGACCGTAGCCGGCGCTGATCACGCCGAAGAGCATCGTGTACCGCCAGCTCAAGCCGAGCGTGGACACGATGACGATGGACACGACGCTGGCGAGGATGCCACCGACCGCCCAGAAACTCATGACCAGCCCATTGCTGCGCCCCCGGCTGCGAGCGGGCGTGAACTCCGAGATCGCCGACGTGACCGCCGAGTACTCGCCACCGACTCCCAGTGCGGTGATGAATCGGAACAGGATGAAAATTTCGAAGGAGGGTGCCGACGCCGTCGCGATCGCCGCGAGCGAGTACAGGATCAGTGTCCCCACGAATAATTTGCGCCGCCCCACCCGGTCGGCGAGGTAACCGAACCCGACCGCGCCGACCGCGATCCCCACAAACCAGACGATGTTGATCAGGACGGCCTGACGAGAATCGAGCCCGAAGTCGGACTGGATCCCGGGAATGACCGAGCCGATGATCTGCACCTCGAACGCATCCAGCATCCAGCCGATACCCAACGCCGCGGCGATGCGGGTATGCGCCGTCCGCCACCGAGACTCGTCGAGCCGCTTCGCCATGCACAGGCCTTCCGTCGAGTGGGGTCATGCACAGGGAAACAGCGCCGCCGCGGTGCGTGCCACCGCCCACTGCTGGGCGAACAATCGCGACACCTCGTCGAGCGCCGGGGTGAGCGGCTCGATCCGCCGAGTGACCAGCGCATCGTCGTCGACGGCCGCGGCCGGGTGCCAATAGATGCCGTCGGCGGTGACCGTGACCTCGGGAACCAGCGTTTCGCGGGTCAGCACCACCCCGGCCGACGCTGCGCCCTCCCGCGCGATCGGCCGCACGATCTGGTCCACGCGGGCGATGCCGAGCCCGTCGAGAAACGTGTGCAACTCGGTGAGCGCGCCGGGCTCCGGCGCCGCAACCGTGGCGGCCACCCGGACCCGAAACCCGAGCGAGAGTGCGAGCCGGATCCCGGCGACGGCCTTGTCCCAGCTGCCGGCCCCGCGGTGGCTGTCGTGCAGCTTGGGGGTGGCGGAGTCCAAACTGATTTGCAAAGCAAGCCCCGCGCGCGGCAATGCTTCCAACGCCCGTAGGCCACGACCCTTGAACACCATCGCGTTGGTGAGCACGGTCGTGGGCAGTCGGTCGACGCAACTGGCCACGATGGTCGCGATGTCGGTGAGCAGGAACGGTTCCCCGCCGGTGAGGAAGATCTCCCGGACGCCCCACTCGGCCGCCTCGCCGACCAGTCGGGCGATCCGGTCCGCGCCGAGTTCGCGGCGCGGGGCCTGTGGTGAGGAGGCCACGCAGCAATAGTCGCAGGCGAGGTTGCAGTGGAAGTTGGTGTAGAGCCACAACCGGGCACCCGGCATCCGATCGGCCCCGAGTTCGGCCAGCGGATCCGGCGCACCACCACGGCGCAGCACGAGTGTGCCCACCCCGCGATCATCGACGTCGGCGCGCACGAACGTGTTTCCGCTGTGCACGCACCACCGTTTCGCGAGTTCGACCTCCTCGCGTGAGGACACCGGCACCTCGCCGGTCATACCGTCGGCGAGCCCGCCGATCAGCCGGATCAACGCCAGCACTACCACCGCGGGTCGACCCCCTGCTCCTCGACCGCGGCGAACAGTTCCTTGTACCCGTCCAGGTGCGGGCGCACCCAACGGCGCAGACCTTCCAACTCGAGAATCTTGCGATGGGCGGGGACATCCCAATCCATCGCCAGCAACCGGTCCACCCACGGATCCGAACGGCTAGAGGGCAGCGAATCGAGGGCGGTGAACATGCAATGGCAGTAGCCGTCGGTCTGCCACACCACCTCGAGCGCACCGGGCATCAGGTCCTCACGTCCCATCGCGTCCCAGGTACTGATCCCGATCGCCGCCACGTCGGCGTCCCCGGCCAGCACCGCACCGACCGCGTCGAGCTCGCTGTGCCCGGTGTCGCCGTGCTTACCCAGATCGGTATCGAACCGGACGACCTGCAGGTCCGGCCCGGTGACTCCGGCGTTCGTGAGGAAATGCAACGGCAGGATCGCCGCATGCGCCGAGTCGGCCGACCCCAGCGCCAGCCGGCGACCGGCGATCGCGGCGGGCCCCCGCAGTCCGCTTCCGGCCTGCGCGACGAACACGGTCGTGAAGCCGACATCGGTGTCACGCTGCGCCAGTGCGGTGCAGTGCCCGTTGGTCTGCATCACGGTGCGGACGTAGGCGAGATTGGTGTTCCACGCGATATCGATATGCTCGGCCAGCAGCGACTTCACCTGTTGGCCGTAGTTGGAGAACAATACGAAATCCATCTCGGCGTCGGTCCCGGCGAAATACTCCCGGATCCCCTCCCAGATCGGGACGACGTTGGGGGTGTAAGCCACGGCGCCGACGATCAGCGGATCACTCACAGAGAACCTCCTAGAACAGCGGCAGGCCGGTGACGGCCTTGCCGTAGAAGTCGTAGAGAACGTCAGCGGTCGGTGCCATCACCGATCCCGCTCTGGCGTCACGGAACGCACGTTCGATCGGCAGGTGTTTGGAGAACGCGGCACCCCCGCAGACCCGCATCGCGGACTCCGTGATCGCGATCGCGGCATCGTTTGCCGCCGCCTTGACACTCAGAACGTGCGCCATCGTGTCGGCGTCGGGTGCCGCAACACTGCCGGCTGCGTGAGCCAGGTAGGCGCGTTGCCCAGCGAGGCTGATCCCCATCCGCGCGATCTGCGCGCGGATGGTCGGCAACTCGGCCAGCGACTCCCCCAAATGCTCCAATCGCGCCTTGCTGACGTGGGCAACAGCGGCCGCGTTGGCACTCGAAGCCAGACCCAACGACACGGCCGCGTTGCCGAGGTTGAACCACGGCAACACCGTCTCCATCATCAGGGCGAACCCGCCACCCTGCTGCCCGATCCGGTTGGTCACCGGGACAGTCGAATTCACGGTCATCGGTGCCGACGCGTTGCCGCGCAGGCCGAGCCCGACGAACGTGCCCGATACGGTCAGGCCCGGTGTGGCCGCCGGCATCGCGTACAGGTCGACCTCCCCGGCGGCGGCGGAGGCCGATCCCGACGAGACGACGTAGAGGTCGGCGTACCCGGCCGAGGTCACCCAACTCTTGTCCGCCCGCACATGCACCGATTCACCATCCGGGGTCGCGGTCGAGACCGGTGCCCAAAAGTGCGAGCGCGACCCTTTCTCGCTGAACGCCAAGGTCCCCAACATCTCACCGGAAGCCATGGCAGACAACACATCCGGCAGGCCATCGGGTGTCGCCGCAGCGATGGTGACCGCGGCGGCGGAGTGCATGAGATAGATCATCGCCGTGGACCCGCATGCGGTCGCGAGACTGCTCACGACCTCGGTGAACTCGACCGGTCCCGCACCCAGGCCGCCGACACCGGTGGGTAACACCAACCCCAGCAGGCCGCTGGCGCGCAGTGCCGCCACGGCGTCGGTCGGGAACGCCGCCTCGGCATCCACCTGTTCGGCGTGCTCGGCGGCGACTTCGATAACGCCGTCCAACTGGCCCAGTGCGCTCACCCCGATACCTCGGTTCTCGTTCGCATGATCAGCAGGGTGGCCAAGCACACGGTGGCGCCGCACAGGAACACCGCGGCCGAAGTGCCGGTACCGCCGAGCCAGACCTCACTGCGGCCCCACTGGGCATAGATCGACACCGCCGACGCCGCCGCCACCGCCGCCGCGACCAGGCCCAGCAGTCGAAAGCCTGTCATCGCGGCGCCGAGCATCAGCGCGGCCACGCCGAGCAGTGCCACCGCTCCCACGATGTTGTAGTTTCCGAGCGACAGCTCGAGTTTCTGGTACCCGAGCAGGCCTCCCAGCGACGCGAACCGCTCGCGTTGGAACGACACCGCAACGGCCGCAATGCCGGTGACGCCCAACACCATTCCCCACCCACGCAGCAGCCGCACCGCGGACGAGGTGGTCCGCATCGCGTCGACGGCCAGGTACTGCGCGGACGGGGTGAACAGCAGCACGACATGAATACCGATCAGCATCGCGTACGCCCATGGCCACTCGCCCGGCGTCGCCGCCACCGACAGCCCGATCGCCACCGATTGCCCGATACCGATAACACAGGCCAGCCGCACCGCCGTGCCGGTCAGCAGCAGCACCGCAAGCGCTGTTTCCACGACCAGCACCAGCCACGCGAAGGCCGTGAAATTCGGCAGCACCAGATGCTCGACCAGCCAGCTGTAGGGCGGCAACACCGGATGCTCCACCGCGTGCCGGGTGAAGGAGTACAACCCACCGCCGTTGTCCTCGCCGAAATGCGGCGGGGTTTTCCATACCAGGTTGTACAGCCACAACAACCCGGCAAGAACGCGCAGGCCCGCCAACGCGGACGCACTGACCGTCGCCGGCGGCGATTCAGTGGACACCAGGGCGCGACGCACCGCGCCTATCCCGACAGGCATGCGATCAGTCTCACCGTCCCGCGCCGCTCGCATCGATGTTTTGGCGTTTCGCGTCACTGTTTCGTCATCGGCGAGCGGCGGGCGCGGTGACCGCTTCGAGGACGAACAGCGACAATGCCACCACTCGACAAGATCGCGCGCCGGGTGATTGTCAGGTTGATGACATTCATCGGTTCCCGATTGGTCATCGGCGACGACCGAGCCGTCGTTCTCCGGGCTCGACCGGTTGCGGGCTTCGTGATGCCTGGCGGCAACCGCTTCCGCAGACTGCTGGATCGCGGGTTACACCGGCGCGATCAAAGGCCGTCAGGCGCTGGGCCGGTTGTCCGTGGCGCCGTGCTTGCCCTCAGGTCGGGTCTGGGTCCCGTTTCCGCTGCCTGGCCTCCCGATTCGAGCCCGAGGGTCGCCAGAGCCGCACTCGTGAACCGGTCCGGGTCTTCGATGTGGGGGTAGTGGCCGAGTCCGGGCAGTTCGACGACGGTGGCGGCGGGGCGCAGCGTTCGCAAGCCGTCGAGCACGGCGGTCGTCGCGACCGGGTCCGCCATACCCCATACCAGCCCGAGCGGTTTGTCCCAGTCACGGACCGCGCCGTGCCAACGCGGCGCGTGGGTGGTTCGCTCGTGCAGATAGGCGGTGAGCAGGTGCGCGATTCTGTGCCCATCAGTATGGGTGAGCAAGGCCCATTGGGCGTCGGCTTCCTCACCGGAGAGGGGGTGGTGCGGCGAGAAGAGCCGAGAGAATTCCCGCACGAATAGACGCCGGTTCGCCAAGCGCGCGGCGACCGGGCCGAGCGGGCTGCGCAGGATCTTCTGGATGGGCCGCAGCGAGGCCTTCTCGAGGATCACACTGCCGTTGCTCAGCACGACGCGGCCGAGTCGGAAACTGAGCGTGTTCTCGAGATCGCGGGCGATCAGCTCTGTGGCCACCGAGGTGCCCATATCGTGCGCCAGGACCACGACCGGTCCGTCGGTCACGGCGGCAACAACCTCCTCGACGGTGTCCGCATGCTCGAAGAGGCTGTATTGATGCGGGCGAGGCTTGTCCGAGAGTCCGAATCCGAGAAAGTCGAGGGCGATCCACGCGCGGTCGCCGAGCCCCGCGACGATGTCGCGAAAGTCGAACGAACTCGACGGATAGCCGTGCAACAGCAGCACAGTCGGACCGCGACCCGACCCCGTGCGTACGAATATCGAGCCGGCGCGGCATTCCATCCAACGGCCGGCGTCGCGCCAGTCGCGCACCGTCGGCGGCAGCGACGACGGGGTCATTCGGTGCGCCCGCCCGCGACGATGCCAGCAACGTGGTCGGCAATCTGAGCCGCGCTGTCCTCGGGAAAGAAGTGCTTGCCCGGCACCGTGTGCGGTTCTGCCAGCCCCGCGGCGGTGGCAGCGATCCGTCCGTACCGACCCAAGGTGAGGGCGGGGTCGTCACGACCCCAGATCACCTGCACCGGATACCGATCCGACGCCAGCACCCCCGTGTAGAGGTCGGTCTTGGCCCGCGTGGTTTCGAAGGAGTGCATGATCCGCAGAAACGCCGCACCGCCGTCACCGCGGGTCAACAAGGCGCGGTGCAGATCGATTTCCGCGTCGGTGGTCGCCGACCCCTTTGTCAACCCCATTCGGCGCATCAGCGCCCGGAACACCGGCCCCCGTCCGCCCGTCAACCACAACCGGTCGAGCACCGGTATCTCGAACGGCCGCATCGCCGCGGGTTTGACGAACGTATGCGCCTGCACGATCGTGTTCAGAACGGTCAGCGACGCGACCCGGTCGGGCGCCTGTGCGGCGACTTCGAAGCCGACGGGGCCACCGATGTCGTGGACCACGAGATGGAACCGGTCCAACTCCAGCACGTCGAGCGTGGCCAGCAGGTGGTTGCCCAGCCCGGTCCAGGAATAGTCGAAATCGGTGGGGCGCCCGGACAACCCGAGGCCGGGCAGGTCGGGTGCGATCCCGTGCAGGCCGCGGGCCGCGAGTTCGGGCAACACGCGGCGCCACAGGAAGCTCGACACGGGCACACCGTGCACGCACACGACCGGCGGACCGCTATCGCCCTCCTCACGCACAAACGTGGCCACACCTGCGACGTCGAGGTACCGTCCGGCCGCCTCATGCGCGGCCAGGAGTGCGTCGGTCTTCATACCCCTATCCTTGCGGATGGTCGGCGGGTGCGGGAGGATCGGCTTTTTCCGCGATCAGCAGGGCGTAGCCGACGAGTCCGTCGGCGACCGCGGTTCGCGTGGAGTCGATGAATGCGAGTGCGGCGTCGGTGTCGATGCCGGCGGCGGCGAAACTGGTGCGGCCGGTCATGCGGGCCAGGTGGAGTCTGGCTTCGATCTGGTCGAGCATCCGCAGCAGTGTCGTGTCGTGGGTTTCGGTGTACACGGTCCGGAGCCCGGCGTCGACGAGAATGCGGGTGTAGTCGGTCAGCGATCTGGCGTCGGCGATGCAGGCGACCCGGGCCGCCAGGGTGGTCAACTCGTCCGGTAACCCGGCCTCGGTGATCGTCACATCGGCCAGGCCGACCCGGCCTCCGGGGCGCAGGATCCGGGCGAACTCCGCCGCCGCGGCGCCCTTGTCCGGGAACGTGCAGAACGCGCATTCCGAGATGAGCGCGTCGAAGCTGTTGTCGGGCAACGGGACTGCCTCGGCATCGCCGAGGTGGAACCGGACACGGCCGGTCAAGCCCACCGTGTCGGCGGCGGCGCGGGCGCGGGCCACCACAGGTGCGGCGACGTCGACACCGTCGACGAGCACACCGTATTCGGTGGCCAGCAGTCGCGCGGTGGCGCCGGGCCCCGAGGCAATGTCGGCGACCCGCTGCCCCGGCCGCAGCCCCAGCAGTGTGGCGAGGCGGCGCGTCAGCGGGGGCCCGCCGGGGTGGTAGGAGTCACCGAGCAGCAGCACGACCGCGTCGCTGGAATAGGCAGCGGCGCAACACGAGGTGATCTGTTCCGGGGTGTTCACCGCGGCACGGCCTTGCTGCCGACGTTGGTGGTGTCGGGTGCGATCGCTGGTGGTTGCTTGCCGTTGCCGGTGGCGGCGATCTTCGAGCCGTGTGGCGAGTCGGCCAGGATCGGTTGCAGCGGAGTAGAATTGGGTACGACGTCGGCGACCGGTCGCCCGGTCAGCTGGGCCCGCACCTGTTCACGGTAGCCGACGGAGTTGTAGGCGCAGAACGGGATCAATCGACCGTCCGGGGTGATTTCCTCCACGCAGCACTTCATCAGTTGCTTGACGTTGAGGGTGTAGGGGTCCTGGAAGTCCTGAATCACGATCATGAAACCGGCATCGGTGAGATTCTCGATCGCCTCGGGAAGGTTGACCCCGCACGCGTCCGCACAGTCGAGCGCCGTCGCCGCCCGGGCCATCATGTCCATCGTCGTGTCGGTGCCCATGAACGCCGATGCCGACCACAGTTTCTCCAACGCCTCTTTGATCGCGTAGTCGGGCACCACCCGGTTGGAGACGTAGTCCAGGTAGTCCTCGACCGCCAGCAGCCTGGGAATCGGGACCACGTTCTCTCCGTCGATCAACAGGTAGGTCACCGAGCGGCAGGTCGGGAAACAGCACGGGACCGGAAAGAAATCGCTGGCCTGGAACCAGTGCGGCAGCTGGGCGGCGACGGCGTGGATGATGTCGGAATTCGTCAGCCGGGTCATCGGGTCGAACTGCACGTGCCGACCCGAATGCGTGACCGGCTGAAAAGCCACTGACCGAACAGCGGGATGTGAGATGCCGAAGCGGATGATCGCGCCCAGTTCGTGGTCGTTCAGATCGCGCTCGACCGCGGCAACAAGGGTGACCGTCAACCCGGCATCGGCACAGTTGTCCAGCGCCCGCTGCTTGATCACCCGCAGGTCCTTGCCGCGGATCTCGCGGTGCGTGCGCTCCTCGAAACCGTCGAACTGCAGGTAAATGTTGACCGGCCGCCCGGGCCGGTTGCGGGTGGCGAGGGCGGCGACGAACCGGCGGTCGCTGGCGAGCCGGATCCCGTTGGTGTTCAGGTTCACCGCCTTGATCGGGCGCGCTTGGGCGGCGTCGATGAAGTCGAGGATTTGTTTGTGGATCGTCGGTTCGCCACCGGAGAACATCACCACCTCCGGCTCGCCCTCCGCCGCGACGAACACGTCCAGCATTCGTTCGCACTGTTCCAGTGTGATCGCGTAGCCGTCGGGTTGATGCCCGGAATCGGCGAAACAGATCGGGCAGTCCAGGTTGCAGTTGGTGTTCACCTCGATCAAACCCAGACAGGCGTGTTGTTTGTGGTCGGGGCACAGCCCGCAATCGGACGGGCAGCCGTCGCGCACCTCGGTCTGGAATTGCAGTGGGATTGTGCCCGGCTTGTTGAAGCGTGCACTGTCCATGTACATCTGCGCGTCCCCGTACACCAACGCCTCGAACTCGCCGTGCTCACGGCAGCGTTTGCGCAGGAACACCTTGCCCTCGCGGATGTTGACTTGCGCGTCGACGACGACCTTGCACACGGGGCAGATGCTCTTGGTGTACTCGATGAACACTTCGTCGCGGTCCCGCTTGGCCGTTGCCACGATGCTGCTCGCTCTCGGTGATGTCGTCGGATGCTCCGGTGTCAGCAAACCAGTAGCGAGCCGTCGAGGGCGGCGTGAGTGTCAGCCAGCGAACAGTCCCGAATATCCCGACCCTCGCACTCCAACAGTGTCAGTGCGACGACAGTTCTGCCGCGATTCGTGCCCCGTCGGGTGTTGCACCAGGCAGGAATCCCAGGGAGGTAGTCATGACCCAGTTGTCGGGTGCCCCGCAACCCCGCACCGCGTTTGTGTTGTCCGGCGGAGGCAGTCTCGGCGCGGTACAGGTAGGAATGATTCAAGCGTTGTACGCGCGGGGCATCGCACCGGATCTGATCGTTGCCGCGTCCGTCGGTGCGTTCAACGGCGCGTTCCTTGCCTCACGACCCGGCGGGGTCTCCGCGACGGCAGCGGCCTTGGCGCAGGTGTGGTTGGGGTTGCGCCGTGAGGACGTATTTCCGCTCGGCCCGCTGACCGGGCTGCTGGGCGCGACCCGGCGCAGAGACCATGTCGTCGGGTCGCACCGGCGTCGCGCGTTGCTCCACAGGTGGCTCGAGTTCGACGCACTGGAACGGGCCACGATCCGGTTGCACGTCGTCGCCACCGACCTGCTCACCGGTGCCGAGGTGCGGTTGTCCACCGGCAACGCGGTGGACGCGATCCTGGCCAGCTCGGCCATTCCCGGCGTGTTCGCACCGGTGCGTCGCGACGGGAACCTGCTGGTCGACGGCGCGATCACCAACAACACGCCCCTCTCACACGCGGTCGACCTCGGCGCGACCCGGATCTATGTGCTGTCCACCGGATTCGCCTGCGCGCTGACCGACGCCCCACGCGGACCTGTCTGAGGAGCCCTGAGAATTTCGGACAGTGAATGTTTGGTTTCTTACGCCGATTTTTTCTGTTCGAACCAGGCCGATTCTATCTCATTCGGTGTGGAATATCCAATTGCGGAATGAAGCCGAATCTGGTTATACCTCAATTC
>JBBSKP010000056.1:0-24224 GCA_038256175.1 Mycobacteriales bacterium | reverse complement strand
GCTAAGCACGCCGCGATGTAGCCAACCGATTTCGAATCCTCCAGCAGAAAGAGATTCGGGAAACCGGCGACCATGACTCCGAGGTAAGGCTCCATCCCGTCGCGGCACGCATCGTGAATCGTCAGACCCCTACGGCCGACGACGTGCACGCTCGGCATGTGCAGCGATCCGGTCACGGCGACGACGACGCGCGGAAAGTGCAGGTCGCCGGATCGCGTTTCCAGCCGCCAACGGTCCGTCTCCTCGTCGAAGTCGTAGGCAACAACCTCCGAATCGGTCCGACCGGCGTCCTTCACCGTGCTCGCCATACGAAGCGCGGGGACGCCGGTACCGACGATCAACACATCCGGGCTGTCACTCACAGAAACCCTCCGCGCCGCCACATTGCTCGCGACAGCGGTGTCATCAATCCGTTCTCGTCGAGAAATGCTGCGAGGCTTGCGAACCCGTCGACCTGTACCTGCCGGAAGTTCGGGTTGGCCCACGCCTGCCTGCGTGCTTCCGCCGGATTCAGACCGGCACGCTTGTACATGACCGGGTTCGTGAACAGTCGCCGGAACAACACTCCGCCGACACCGTTGACCGCGCCGACCCAGAGCTTCTCGATCGGGCGAGTCTGCGCCGCACGCCTGCGCACTCCTTCACGGGCAAAGCGAATGTGCCGAGCCTCTTCGGTGACATGAATCTGCATCAGCCGCTTGATCATTGGCTGCAATTGCTCGTCGTCGAGTACCCGCCGCTGCGTCGCGTCGAAGATTTCCTCACCGATGAGAGCGGCGACCCACAGCATTGTCCCGCGGAAAAGCTTCGGCAGTACGTTCACCACAGCGGCCTGGTACCAATGCAACTGGTAGGGCTTTGCCCCCATTCGCTCGATGGCGCGGCCGAACATTGTCATGTGCCGGCATTCGTCGCCCATCTCGGTCAGCATGTAGCGCGAATGCAGGGAACTCGGATCGCTGTGTAGCAGAGACTTCAGCAGCGCCTGATTGAGAATGTTCTCGAACCAGATCCCCACGCTCAGGATGTTTGCAGATTCCTGGCGGGAGAGTTCGATCCGTTGCGCTTCGCTCATCTGCTCCCACATCGGGGTGCCGTACAGCGACAGCACTTTCGGCGGCAGGAAGTACTTATCGTCGTGCAGCGGCGCATCCCAATCGATGTCGACGGCGGGCGCGTAGGAGCGTTTGACAGCACCTTTGAGGAGCCGTTCGGCAACGGCCTCGCGATCCACGATTTTTGCGGTTGGAGCGCTCATGATGAACCCCTCGGCGTCGTTGCCAGCATCGTTTCCGTTCTCCCTTAAAACGTAAACGCGCCATTCGTGACAGTCAAGAGTTATCCGTTACTCGCCATAACATTTGTATGCGGACGGGTTTATGCCAACGGAGTTGCAACGCACAACCCTCTAGAATCGACCCAATGACATCGGCGAACCAACTGGATCCTCTCGCGATGCGGGAGCGAATACTGGACGCTGCCGAAGAGTGCTTGATCGAATTGGGCTACGACACCCGGTTGCATGCGAGAATTGCCGACCGCGCCAAACTGTCGCGACCGACCCTCTACAAGTACGTCGGCGATCAGCCCGCGATTCTCGAGGCGCTCTTCCAACGCGAGATCGGGAAGTTCTTCGGCGTCATCGACCCGATTCTGCGTAGTCATCAGGATCAACTCGAGCCGCGCTTCGTCGACATCATCGTCTTCGCCGTTCAATACGCCCGCGACCATGAGCTGCTCCAAAAGGGTTTGCACGACCATCCCGAACTGGTTCTCCCCTGGTTCACGGTGCGAGCCAAACCCATGGTCGAGATGGGCGCCGAATTGTTCACGCCGCACTTCGAGCGCCTCTTCAGCGAGGAACAACTCGCAGGGATGAGCCCGAAAGCTATCTCGGAGTGGGCCTTCCGGATCATCGCATCGCTGATCATCACCGAGGGGACAGTCGACACGTCCGACGATCAATCGCTACGCGACTTCGTTCGATCCTTGCTGTCGATCGCGTTCATGCCGCAACCCAGCGCAGAGCACACAGGCCATCAGACGACGTAGCGATGCACTCCGAGCATCGCGTCCCGCCCGATCGGATCGCCTGTGTGGACTGTCGCCTGCATACGATCGGCGACAGTGTCGCCAGCGAGCCCCGCGCCGATGAGCACCAACTGCGTGCAGCGATCCTCGTCTTTCGCCCATCGCATCGGATGAAATCGAATGTGACGACCGACGGTGTGCAGCAAGAACTTCCGCGTCTCCCCCGCGACGCCGAACCGGACGAATCCCTTCATGCGATACAGCCCAGCCGGCGGCGCTTCGAGAAAGTCGACGAGCTTGCGGGGATCCAGTGGCGTCGCTGACGTGAAGGCGACGCTGTCGTAACCGTGATGCAGGTGATCGGCGTGATCGTGATCGTCCAGAATTACCTGGTCGAGGGTTAGCTGCTGTGCAACGCGGAGGTCGCGCTCAGGCGGGTCGAACAGCAACTCAGGGTCGACACGACCGTCGGTCGTCGTGATCACGGGCACGTCGCCGACCAGTCGCACGACCGATTCGACCAACGTCGACAGCGCTGCGGGGTCAATCCTGTCCGCCTTGTTCACCAGCACAAGATCTGCCAGCCGCAGGTGTTGGTCGATCTCCGGATGACGCGCCCTCGTCGCCACGAATTCGGCGGCATCGATCATCTCGACAAGGCCGCCGAACGCAATGTGCGGGTTCTGCGATCCCAACACCAGCCTGATCAGGTTCTTCGGCTCCGCGAGCCCACTCGCCTCGACCACGATCACGTCAATCTGTGAGCGTGGGTGCGCGAGCCGATCGAACAGCTCATCCATATCCCTGACGTCCACGGCGCAGCACAAGCAACCGTTGCCGAGCGAGACCATCGAGTCGACCTGGCCCGCAACGAGCATCGAGTCGATGTTGATGGAACCGAAGTCGTTGACAACCACACCGATCCGGGTCCCGCCGTTGTTGCGCAGCAAGTAATTCAGCAGTGTCGTTTTTCCCGAACCGAGATAGCCGGCGACGATGATGACGGGGATCGCGGGCTTCACTCCGAACACGATAGCGTGCACCCATGCTCACCCTCGACGAATGGATCGCCGGCGGATCTCGCATCGCCATCGACGGTCACTCGATCTTCGTCCGCCAAGACGGCCCCGTCGGCGGTACGCCCGTCACACTGCTGCACGGATTTCCGACTTCATCACACGACTGGTCCCTCGTCCTGCCGTCGTTGATCGAAATCGGTTGCCGTGTAACCACACTCGATTTCCTCGGCTTCGGCGCCAGCGACAAGCCGGTCGACCACGATTATCTGCTCACCGGACAGGCATCGGTGGTCGAAGCGGTGTGGAGAAGCCTCGGAATCGGCGAGACCGCACTGGTCGCGCACGACTACGGGGTCAGCGTCGGGCAGGAACTACTCGCTCGTGACCCCGCCCGCGTGACGCGGATGACCTGGATGAACGGCGGGCTCTACCCCGATCTGCATCGCCCTATCCTGATCCAGCGGCTGGTACACGGCCCACTGGGAATCGTCCTCGCACGATTGGCCAGTGAGCGGACGTACGCGTCGTCGCTGCGGAGCATCTTCGGACGGCCGGTTCCCGACGACGTCCTGCACGAACTGTGGCTTGCTACTTCGCGCGCCAACGGCTCACGGATCCAGCACCGCCTGCTGCGGTACATCGATGAACGCCGCGCCAACGCCGACCGGTGGCGAGCCGCGCTGGAGTCCTATTCCGGCCCCACACAATTCGTGTGGGGACCGGCCGATCCGATCAGCGGCGGGCACGTACTGCCGAGGCTGCGGGAGCGCCTCCCCGCGGCCCAGTTCGTCGTCCTCGACGAACCGCCGGCGAGCGGGCACTACCCGCAACTAGAGAACCCCGAGGCAGTTAGTGCAGCGTTGGCAACGTTTCTAGCCGTTTGACGTTGGCGCGCCAGACGACAGGACAATAGCGAGCAGCTTTTCGACCAGGTCAGAACCGGTCCCAAATGCGTCGCCGAGGAACGAGTCCGACGCGTCGAGACCGATCGCGGCCAGCAGCGGTTTGATCAGCGACGCAACTGTCGAGACGAGGCCATCAGTTTCCGGTAAGGGCGTCGTCGTGGTCGTGGGTGCCGATGCGTTAGCCCGCGGCTTCGGCGTCGTTGTCGCAGCTGCGGACGGTGTCGACGTTGTCGTCGGCATAGGACTCGCCTCGGCAGCGGTCGACGGCGCCGCAGCGCGTACCGGGGACTTCGTCACCGGCTGTCCGAGGAGGTATCCGACCAACCCGGTTGTGATCGCAATCGCATGCTTGAGTTGGCCATCACCGGTTTCCAACAACTTGGCGTCGTCAGGGTTCTGCCCGTTGCCCATCTCGACAAAGACATCCGGGATCGTTGTCAGTGCGGGGCCTGCGATATCGGAGCGCGTTTGCACACCGTCCTGCACGCCCGCGTAGTTCGCGGGGCTGAACCCGTTCTTGACGTAGGCGTCACGCATGGCCTTGGACGCCGCGAGCCCCTGCACCGACTGCACTTCGTTCGCTTTCGCGTTCGGGATCGGCAGGGCAGGGACGATGAGGTGAAATCCGTGGTTTTCGGCAGGTGCACCGTCGGCGTGAATGCTGATCGCGACTGCGGCGCCAGAGGCGTTGGCAGCCTTGGCCCGGTCGTCGACGCACCCACCCCACCCGGAGTCGTCGTTTCGGCTGAGCACCACTTTCGCCCCGAGGCTTTCCAGCGACGTCTTGACCAGCTGCGAAACGTTCCAGGCGATGGTGTGCTCGGGTACCCCGCCCATGCTGGTCATACCCGTGGTCTGGCAGTCCTTGGTTCCGCCCCGGCCGTCATCGACCTGCCGAGCGAGGTTTTCGGAGTGATTTGTGCCCTGATGCCCTGGGTCGAGAAAGACCGTCTTACCTGCGAGCGTCGAACTCATGTCCGCGTCAGCCGTCGCCGTCGGTTCCGGCGCAGCTTGTGCGGTGATGGGCAGCGCGACGATGGATGCCGCCGCGATGCAGACTCCGGCTTTGACAATGCTCTTCTTCATTCCGGATCGGCACGCCCAACTGCAGCCGCGCCGCCTCCTTCCCATTAGTAACACCAGTACCAATGGACAACTGTCGCAACATCAGGCACCACATGACAACAGCACAGGAATGCCGTTACCCAACTGTTGTTAGCCGACGCAAGCGTGTCGATCCCGTAGGCGGGCCGAAAATCGGGTATATCGGGCGGCGCAGCTCACGCGAGCACGATCGAATCGCCCTCGACCTTGACCGGCGTGCCGTCGAGGGGACGATTCGCGGGACCTTTCGCGACAGTCCCATCGAGGTTGAACTTGCTGCCGTGGCACGGGCAGTTGATCGTGCCGTCGGCCACCGAAGTCACATTGCACCCGGAATGTGTACACACCGTAGAGAATCCCTTGAAGTCGCCTGCAGTGGCCTGAGTAACGACGACCTCACCGACGATCGCGCCTGAACCCACAGGGATGTCCCCTGTCTTCGCGATAGCGTTTGCAGGACCGGCGCCGCTCGAGGCGTTCGGTGCCGGTGTCGGTGCCGGCGCCGATTCCTGCTTGCCGTACGTGCTGCACGCGGCCAACGTGACGGTGGCAGCAGCTACGCCCATTCCGGTGACGACTGTTCGTCGGCTGACGGGAAAGTTCTCTCGGTGCATGACGATCTCCATAGGGTCGGTGACGGGCTGTCGACTGTGGGCTGTTGCTGTGAGTTCACGTTTTGTCGGCGTCGTAAGTTCATCGGATCAGAACGTCACGCCAGTGGTTCGGAAGAAGTAGAGCGCAGATGTGAGCCAGATGCCGACGCTTTCGCGGGGAACGGAGTAGCGGCCGGGGCTGCCGGTTCCGATTCCTTGGACACATTGATCACGAGCAGGACGATGGCAAGCACGGCGACGGCCGCCAAGGTCAGCAATGGTCCCCGACGGTTCATCGATTCTCCTAGTACTCGAACGAATTGTCCGACTTCGGGGCATACCTCTCGCCTACCGAGTGAAATCACCCACGATCAGCACCTTCGAGACCTCGTGAATTATCGCAGTCACCACCGCGCCGCGCAGGGGAGTTCGTGAACCAAATACGGTATTTGTCCGGACCCCGTGGTTCGCCGTTTCGATCCGGCTCGGCACCTATCATCTTGTGGATGCTCGAGATCGCCTATGCCACCGCCGGCCTGCTGGAAGCGCCGCTGCCCCAGGCGGACGGGTCGGTGCTGTTCACGAATCTCACAGCGGGGGGTGTGTTCCGATACGCCGAATACGCAGCGTCGCGGATCAGAACCGTTCGAGAGGGCGGAGCCCAGGTGTTCGCGCATGCGCCGCGAGGCGAATGTGATGGATTGGCAGTCGATTCCGCGGGCGGCGTGTGGGTCGCCCTCGGCAGCGGGGCTGGTATCGCGAGGTTTGCGCCCGACGGACAGCTGGATCGGGTAGTCGACGTGGACACTGCGTTCGTCTCGTCGCTCGCATTTGCCGGATCAACGTTGTACGTCACGACCGCAGGCGCACTGCTCACCGCGACCATGGATGTGTCCGGTCCCCCGCGGCCGGCAGCGTCCATCCCTATACAGGCAGCGCGACGCTAATTGAAGACCGGATAGATCGACGTCTCGGTTGCCTTGACCACGAAATGCACGGAGGCGCCGACCGTGAGATCGAGGTCTGCGGCCGCAGCGGGTGTCACGTCGGCCATGAGCGCGGCGTGGTGTCCGTCCTCTTCTCCGCGCAGCCGTACGAGGTCGCCCCGATTCTCGATCTCGGCCACAGTAATCGGAAAGTGATTACGCGGGCTGCCATGTGGCAGTTCGGAATACACTGCGACGGCAGTTGGTCTGAACACAGCAACCGCACGAACACCGGGAGCGAGGACCTCGTCGCTGGCGCCGTACACGACATCGCCGGACTCGGTCACCAAGTTGGCGTCAGCGTCGATCTCCCCACTACACAGGTTGATGCCCGCAACCCGCGCAGCGAAGGCGCTCCGCGGACGCGAAAGCACCTGGCGTACTTCACCTTCCTCGACAACACGGCCACCCTCGACGACGACAACCCGGTCGGCGAGAGCCAGCGCATCGAGCGCATCGTGGGTAACGAGCAGCGCCGTCTGCTGACCCGTGCGCAGCACCCTTCGCAACAAGCTTCGCAATGCGGGCGCGGTGGAGACGTCCAAGGACGCCATCGGTTCGTCGAGTAGCAGCAGCTGCGGCTCGGCCGCCAGAGCGCGGGCAACGGCGACGCGCTGTGCCTGACCACCGGACAGCTCGCCCGGCTTTCGGTCGGCCAGCGCAGTCGCGTCGACCGCATCCAGCCAGTGCGCTGCAATGTCTTTCGCTTCCCGCCTCGAACGACCGGTGCTGCGTGGCGCGAACGCCACGTTTGCGGCCGCGCTCATATGGGGGAACAGCAGCGCTTCCTGCGCGAGCAATGCCATTCCTCGTTTGTGGGGCGCGACCGCAAGTCCACGCTCGGTGTCGGTGAGCAACCGCCCGTCGAGTTCGACGCGACCCCGATCCGGCCGCTGGAGTCCCGCAATCACGGAAAGGAGCGTCGACTTGCCCGCACCGTTGGGCCCGAGGATGGCCGTGACCGTTCCCGGCGCAGCGTCGATCTCAATGTCGACGCCGCGACCTGCGACAGCGGCGTGTGCCCTCAGACCGGTCACAATGTGCCTGCCGATCCGCGACCACGCACGGCAACGACGATGACGACGGCAACGACGACCAGAACCAGGGAAAGCGCCACGGCTGCATCTGCATCCGCTTCTCGCTGCAGATAGATCTCGAGCGGCAACGTTCGGGTGACGCCTTCCAAACTGCCGGCGAACGTCAGTGTCGCGCCGAACTCACCCAACGACCGCGCGAAGGCCAGAACAGCACCGGACAGGAGTCCGGGCAGTACCAACGGCAGCGTCACCCGGCGCAACACCGTTGTCGGTCGTGCACCGAGCGTCGCGGCAACGGCCTCGAATCGCTGCCCTGCTGTTCGCATCGCACCTTCGAGGCTCACAACCAGAAATGGCAACGCGACGAACGCCTGCGCCAGCACGACAGCTGTCGTGGAAAAGGCGATTCGGATCCCGAGCATCTCCAGCTCCGAGCCGAGTAATCCTTTGCGGCCGAACGTATAAAGCAAGGCAATACCGCCGACCACGGGCGGCAGCACCAATGGCAACAGGATCAACGACCGCAGCACCGACAGTCCACGAAAGCTACTGCGCGCCAGCACAGCCGCCATAGGCACGCCGAGAACAATGCACACGATCGTGCTTGCCGTCGCGGTCTTCAGACTCAGTTTCAAAGCGGCGACTGATGATTCGGATGTGATCAGCGCCCCGAAACGCGACCACTCGACCTCGCCGAGCATCGCAACCAGCGGCAAGATGACGAACATCCCGCCTACTGCGGCCGGAACATAGATCCATGCCGGGAGTCCGACTCGGGCGCTCGAAGCCGGCCGCACTAACCTCACGGCGCTGCGAATCCTGCGTTCGCCAGCACGGCCTTGCCCTTGTCACCCGTCACAAGTGCAACGAATTTCTGTGCAAGCGTGGGGTTCCCGGCGTCCTTCAGCACGGCGATCGGATATGTGTTGACGGCCTTTGCGGACTCCGGGAACGCGATTGCGGTCACCTTGTCACCGGCCGACGCAGCATCGGTGACATACACGACGCCGGCGTCTGCCTGGCCGGATGTGACCTTGTTCAACACGTCGGTCACCGACGATTCCTCACTCACCGGAGCCAGTTTCGTTCCCGTCGCGCCTTCGACCTTCCTGGTCGCCGACCCGCACGGCACCTGCGGCGCGCAGACAACGAGCTGAGTTCCCTCGTTCGCCAGATCCGCAAACGAGGAGACGTGCTTCGGATTACCGGGCGGCACAACGATGGTCAGTGTATTGGTCGCGAAGTTCACCGGCGACCCCGCAACCAGGCCAGCATCGGTGGCCTTCGTCATGTTGGCAGCGTCCGCCGATGCGAACACGTCTGCGGGCGCTCCCTGCACGAGTTGGGCAACCAGATCCGAGGACCCAGCCAAGCTGAATACCACTTCCGCACCGGGGTTGTCGGCCTTCAGCTGGTCAGCGAGCTCGGTGAAGGTCTTCTTCAGCGAGGCTGCGGCAAAGACGGTGATCTTGCCGGCCGGGGCGCTGGTGGTCGAACTCGATGAAGACGACGAGGTGTCGTCCGACGATCCGCAGCCGCTGACGAGAGCCAGCGACAGCGCGATCGCAATACCGATCGACCGTTTCACGTCATTCCTCCGGGGGTTTCCACGATCACGGTCGTGGCTTTGACGACGGCGACGGCGATACTTCCGGGCTCGAGCTTCAGCTCACGCACCGCTTCGGCGCTCATCAGCGAGACGACGGTGAATGGGCCGCATTGCATCTCGACTTGCGCCATGACCTTGTCGGTGACGACCTTGGTCACGAGTCCGACGAATCTGTTTCGAGCCGAACTGCCTACGCCCAGCGGATCCTGCGGTATCGGCGCGGCGTTGGTGCGCGCGAACTCTGCGAGCACGTCACCGGCGATCACTTTTCGACCCGAATCGTCGACGGTTGCGGGCAGGCTGCCTTGATCGATCCACCGGCGCACGGTGTCGTCGCTGACTCCGAGCAACCCGGCGGCGTCACGGATCCGAATATTCGGCACGAACGGATCGTACGCACACATATGCGGGCGAAACAATCCAATCTGTCCGCAGCTGCGGATCAGATGCGTAAACAGTTCCTTACCTGCGGCGCACGTGCCTTGTGAGGGACGCTTACCCGACCGCCGCTCGGCGTGCCGCCAACCATCCGCCGAAGTGCGAAATGTCGCGAGCCGTCGTCCCGGATACGTGATCGCAACCGAAGCCGATCGTCCACGACCCATCGTCCAGTTCGACAGATCCCAGCATCATCGGCGCGGGAAGTTCGGCCAGAAACTCGCCGAGCGCTTGGACGGACAGCACCCATCGCTCCCCCGCGATCGCGACGCCACCTGCTCCCGTGCGAAGCAGGCCAGGCTTCGGCGGGGTGGTGTCGAGTTCGGTCAGCGCGTAGTTCGCCGATGTAGTCAACGGACCCGCCCACCTCGCGCCGCGACCAGTCAGCTGGAAATCCAGCGGCTGGCCACGAAGGTGCGCACCAAAGACCGCGAGCTCGCGAACCGGCGCACCGGCCAGCTCGGCCCAGGACGGAGCAATGTCGTCGCCGGCATCGGACATGCGGCGCGCAAGATCGGCGACGACCGCATCGTGAAAGGCGGGCGCTAGCACCGTGACACCGAACTGCGCGATGCCGCGGTGTCCTTCATCGACCGTTCCAGCGGGAATCGAGATCGCGCACATGTCGAAGAGATTGCAGAAATTCGTGTAGGTGCCCATCGCAGCGTTGACCCCGATCGGATCTGCGTCGACCTCGGCAATCGTTGGATGACGCGGAGCCGTCGGAACCAGAAGGGCATCGCACCCCGATAGTTGCGCCATGGCCTGCCGTCGCAACTCCTCGACGCGCGCTCGATCGCGGAGCAGGTCGACGGCGGAAAAGCGGTCGGCACCGGAAATGATTGCCGCGACAGTGGGATCCACTGCGTCGTTGGGTGTTGCATCCGCGATGAACTGCCCAACCGCGTCCCACCGCTCGGCCACAAGAGCACCCTCATAGAGGAGCCTGGCAGCAGCCAGAAAGGCGGTCAGATCGATCTCGACCGTCTCGATCCCGACTGCATGCGCGCGTTCGACAGCGTGTCCGAAGGCCTTGCGCCAGCTGTCGTCCAGCGCCGGAAGCTCAGCGGGTACAGCGACTTTGGGCGATGTCGGCGCAGCGAGCGGAATATTGCCCGGCCACTGGCGCCGCCCGCCGCCGCCGGCAAGCACGCCCATCGCCCGCTCCGCGGTGCCGAGATCGCGCGCAAAGACAGTGACACAGTCGTAGCTTGCACACGCGGGCACGACACCGTCGTTGGACACCACACCGACCGTGGGTTTGAGACCGACAATTCCCTGCAGTCCAGCTGGAATGCGGCCGGATCCAGCAGTATCGGTGCCAATTGCGATGTCGGCGAAGCTCATTGCCACTGCAACCGCCGAACCGGAACTCGACCCGCCCGAAATGTGGTCCGGTCGCCGAGCGTCTCGCACTGCACCATAAGGGCTGCGCGTGCCGACCAATCCCGTAGCAAACTGGTCCAAATTCGTCTTGCCGATAACGACGGCGCCAGCCTGCTTCAGTGTCGCAACCGCGGGCGCATCAGCCGAGGGGAGGTACCCGAAGCCCGGGCAGCCCGCAGTAGTCGGCAGCCCTGCGACATCGACATTGTCCTTGACCGCCAACACTATTCCGGACAACGGCCCAGCGCCGGCGAGCGAGCGGCGGTAGTCCGCCTCGACGTCGGCCTGCGGTCGCAGGGCGATGAAGATCTCGGGTCGGTTCGCCTCCGCGATGCGGCGGTACATGTCTGCAATGCGACTCATGCGGTTACTTTCTTCGGTGTCGGCGTGAATTCACCGGCGTCTGCCCAACGTGTCCGCTCCTCGGCGCGGGCAGCCTCCATCAACTGGCGCTTCGCGGCGATATCAGTCGCGTTCTCGGCGAGGAACTTTTGATGCTCGGCGAGCGAGAATTCACCGTCGACGATCTCGACGGTCCCTCGTCCGGCAGCCATGTCTGCGCGCAGGTCTGCCAGCTCGTCGGCCGACACCGGGTACCAGCTGATCCGATCGAAGAACCGCAGCAACCATGGGTGTTCTGGCTCGAAACTTGCCGACGGTTGGGGATGTCTGTGGTTCCAGATTTGTGTTGTGCGACCGACGAATTGGTATCCCCCGGGACCCTCCATGCCGTAGATGCACAGATATGCGCCGCCGATACCTACCGCGTTCTCGGGCGTCCACGTGCGCGCGGGGTTGTACTTCGTGGTCACTAATCGGTGCCGCGGATCGAGCGGTGTCGCCACCGGCGCACCGAGATAGACATCCCCCAGTCCGAGCACGAGATACTCTGCGTCGTAGACGGTTCGGTACACATCATCGACGCTGTCGAGTCCGTTCATCCGTCGAATGAACTCGATATTCCACGGGCACCACGGAGCGTCGGATCGCACGCCGTGCATGTACCGCTGGATTGCTTCACGTGTGGACGGGTCGTCCCAGCTCAGCGGCAACCGCACCGTCCGACTCGGAACGACGAGCTCCGATGCGGAGGGCAGCTGTTCCTCGAGTTCGCCGAGCAGCTTCATCGTCGAGTCCAGCGTCAGCCGCGCAGGATCTATCTTCACTTGCAGCGACCGGATTCCCGGCGTGAGATCGACTATGCCCTTGGGAGATTGCTCCGCTATCGACTGGTGCAAAGCATGGACCCGCGCGCGCAACGCAAGGTCGAGTCGCATCGTCCCGTATTCGACGAGGATGTTGTCGTCACCGGTCCGGCGATACGTCACCATCGTCGACTCGTCCGACGTGACCGAGCGGCCGATGATTCCGTCGTCGCTATCCCCGCCGGCGGAAAATACGGCGGGCACCGAGGCGCGGCGACCACGGCCCAGCGCCGAAAGTGGTGCTGCCGACGCGGCCCGCACCGGAACGAACTTGACTGTCCCGCCGGGGGCCAGCTGTCCGAGCTTCCACCGATCAGCGGTGGTAACTGTTACGGGACACACGAATCCGCCGAGACTCGGTCCATCTGGGCCGAGCAGGATTGGCGTGTCCCCTGTGAAGTCGAGCGAGCCGACGGAGTAGGCGTTGTCGTGGATGTTCGATGGATGCAGACCAGCCTCGCCGCCATCGGGGCGCGCCCATTGCGGCTTCGGGCCGATCAGCCGTACGCCGGTCCGGTCGGAGTTGAAATGGACCTCGTACTCCTCACGGTAGAGCGCATCGATGTCAGCGCGCGTGAAGAATTCCGGTGCCGAGTGTGGTCCGACTGTGACGGCGATCTGCCAATGCCTGGCGATCGCGGGCTGCTCTTCGTATGAAATTCGCCTGCGTGCTCCCAGCGTCGGGGCATCGTCGACCTTGAGAACATCCCCTGCCGCAAGGGCCCGGCCGCTGTGTCCGCCGAAGCGCCCCAAGGTGAAGGTCGATGCGCTTCCGAGATAGAGCTCGGCCGAGATCCCGCCCGCCACTGCGAGATACATCCGAACGCCTGAGCCTGTCACCGTACCCACGTCGAGCAATTCACCGGCCCCGACGAGCACCGGCTGCCACTGTGCCACCGGCCGCCCGTTCACGGTGATCGGCGCTTGAGCGCCGGTCACACACACCCACGTCTCGGCGTCGAAGCGCAAAGCTGGCCCGCCTATGGTGATTTCGAGTCCAGGCGCACCTTCGGAGTTCCCAACCGCAACGTTGGCGAGCCGGAAAGACAGATCGTCCATCGGACCCGAAGGCGGGACACCGATCTGCCAGTATCCGACCCTGCCGGGCCAATCCTGGACGGTGGTCATCATCCCAGGACGGACCACCTCGATAACGGTCATTACCGACTGCCCTCGCTCGGTCGAGTGACGATCATGCGGACGGGCGTGGGATCGAAACCGTTGCAGGGGTTGTTGATCTGGGGACAATTGGACACGAGGACGAGGGTGTCGATCTCCGCACGCACGGCCAGACGACGGCCGGGTGCCGAGAGCCCGTCGACGATCCCGAGAGTGCCATCGGCATCTACAGGGACGTTCATGAAGAAATTGATGTTGCTGACGATGTCAGCCTTACCGAGACCCCAACGTGCACCCTCGCGAATGAAGTTTTCCACGCACGCGTGTTGATGCTTGGTGTGGTGCCCGTAGCGGAGTGTGTTCGATTCCTGCGAGCAGGCACCGCCGACCGTGTCGTGATTTCCCACTTCGTCGGCGACGATGGTGAGCATCGGTTGGCCGTCACTGTCGCGCAATACTGTTCCCACGGTGAGGAAGATATTGCGCTGTGCGGCAATGGTTGTCTGCGCGGAATACCGCACCACCGGATTGTCCGCGCCGTAGAACAGCGTGTCGACAGCTTGGTTTCCATACAGATCCACAATTGTCAGGACGTCGCCCGCTCGCACGATCGCGGACCATGGCGCGCGGGCTCCGGCGATCTCGTCGAGGACTACCTCACCGGAGATCAGCGCAAGCTCGCGTGCGGGTACCGATTCGAATGTCTGCTCTGGTGCGCTCATCGGGCGACCTCGCTCTCGAGACTCGGGTGTGCAGCGTTCCAGGCATCCTCGGTGTTTCCGAACGCACGCTGGTACTCGGGATCGGTTGCGTCGATCGTCGCCCGCAGCTCGTCCAGATCGCCGTCCGCCTGCCATGCGAGTACCTCGACGGCAGTCGTCGAATAGGTCGCTGCCGGATCCAAGGGATGCGCTGTGTTGGCGAGTGCCACCACGACCGGGAGGTGCAGCAACAATTCGACGGACGTATCGGCGCCGGCTGTACCTGTGGATTCGAGACCACCGTCCGCGTTGACCTTGACGCCGTGAAAGAACGACACCGTCGGCGGGACGTCTCGCGGCGTCAGCCCGTGCTTGAGCGCCGACATGATCAGCAGCTCACGACCTGCGGGTGTCGCCGATTCCACGCTTCCCGCACCGTACTTCGCGGCGTTCCCCGCGACGGTCGTTGTGCCGCAAAAGGCGTCGTGGTGGCGTGAGGTATCTGCGACGAGCGTGGCGAGAACCCGGCCCTGGTCGCTGAGCAGCGGATGTCCGGTGCTCATGTACGCCTGCCAAGGAACCTTGACGGTGTCGGCGACATTGAGCCGTTCCCACGGAGCGTCCGCGCGCCACAGCATCAGATGTGCGCAGGCGGATCCGTCGATGTCGCGCAGTCGCAGGCGAGTACCGCGGGCGAGAACCTTGCTGGCGTACCGGCCGCCGGGAACTGTCTCGGCCCACGTCAGCTGTGCGGCGGATACGCCAAGCGGAGGGTGTGGCCAGCGCGAGGCGGGGATCACTGGCATGGAGTCGGTGATGATCCCAGCTTGCGAACGAGCGTGCGTACGGGCGCCGGCGGTGGTCGCCGTGCCGGCAGCGCTGGGGGTGACGACGTTCATCGCTTTGCGGCTCCTGTCATGGCGGTGTTTGCCCGGTGCACTTTACCTGTCAAGTGATAGTTAAGTCGAATAAGATGTCCGCGTGATGACGTATATGTTTCGGTTGAGCTACCCGCGTAAGGACCTGATGTCTGCGCCGCGACGACACCGGCAGATGCCAGAATCGTGCCCATGACGGAACTGAAGCGAACGTTCTGCCACGTCGTCCTGTCGCCACTCCAACGCGAGGCGCTGCTGCAGACCATCGCTGCCGAGGGGCTCGAGGGGTGGAATCCGACGGACGAGAATATCGCCGATCTGGTCTCGCTGCTCATCGATCGCCTCAGTTTCGGCGAGTACCTCGGGAAGTATCTCGTGCAGTTCCGCGACCCACAGGCACGCAACGCTCGGCGTATCTTCGCCCGCCGACGCCCCTACTTGATTCCCGGGACCACCGTGTTGCGCAACAGTTTCGGGGTATCGGACGCGATCGTTCTGCAGCAGCTCGAATTCGTCGCGACCGCCGGTCGAATCTTGGGCATCCACGGACACCTCGGCGCGGAAATCAGCCCCGACCCGCACGTCATTCATCAGCACATCTTCGGCGACGTCTATCCGTGGGCCGGCAAGTCACGCATCACCGATCTCCGGCGCGGCAATTCGGTGTTCGCCACTGTCGATCGAATCGACGAGCGTATGGGAAGGATTCGCGAGTTCGCGACCGCGATCGTCGATGACGGAAAGGCACTATCCGACAGCGAGCTGGCCTATCAGTTGGCCGGACTCTACGCGGTCTACAACCACACCCATCCGTTTCGGGAAGGCAACGGCCGCGCGGGCACGATGTTTCTGCAGCTGATTTCACAGCGCTGCGGCCGCGAACTCGATCTGACGACAATTCGCCGCGAGGACTGGATCCAAGCCTCCCGCGATTCGATGCCGTTCCGCCGCGACGGCGAACCCGAACACCGACCATTTCTCGGACTCATGAACCGTGCGGTCGGCCCGAGGACGTAACCGAGGTCGGCAATTCCACACAAACCGGACATCGCTTACGGTTGACGCATGTCAGCCCCTGAAGTCATCGCGACCCGAACGATCAATGCGCCCGCCAGCGCGGTGTGGCAGATCATTACCGATCTCGACAATGCCGAATCGGTACTCAGCGGGGTACGCGACGTCGAGCGCCTCGACGCCACCGGCTACGAAGTCGGGACGCGGTGGCGCGAGACCAGGACGATATTCGGCAAGTCGGCAACCGAAGAAATGTGGGTCGCGGAGGTCGAACCCGAAAAGCGCACGGTGGTCAAAGCGTCGTCCACCGGCGCCGACTATTCGACGGTTTTCACCCTCACTCCCGCCGGATACTCCACGACGCTCAGCGTCGTATTCTCCGCAGAGACCGGCGATCTCAACGCCGTCATGAAGGTGCTGATGCGTGTCTTCGGTGGTCTGGCGATGAAAGCCACCACCAAGGCCCTTCAACGCGACCTCGACGACATCGCCCGCGCGGCAGAGAAGCTCGCGGGCTGACCCGAAGAGCCGAATAAGCCCCGCCACAACAAGTGACGGGGCTGCTTCGGCGTATGTCTCTCGAGGTCTCGCTCAGTATCGACGAGCGGCGTAGAACGACATCGAATCGAGCGGTGAGTACTTGACGGGTTGGCCCGAGGTGGACGCGTGCACGATCTGTCCGTTGCCTGCGTAGATCGCTCCGTGACCGCCGCCGTCGAAGAACACGGCGTCGCCCGGCTGGAGATCGCCCTTCGCAACGGGTGTCCCGGTGCTGATCTGTTGGAAGGTTGTCCGCGGAATCTGGACACCGGCCTGCTTGTACGCCCACTGCAGGAGGCCTGAGCAGTCGAAGGCGGAGGGTCCGGTGGCACCCCACACGTACTGCGCGCCAACCTTGGACTTCGCAGCATCGAGCGCGCGCGTTCCATCGGTGTTCAACGCCTGCGGCAAGCCGATTGCCGGCGGGAGACCCTGGAACTGCGGGATCGGGGGAAGCTGCGGGATTGGGGGAAGCTGCGGTAGGTCAGGAAGGGCGATGTCGCCCAAGCCAGGGATGTTGATCGTCGCGGCCATCGCCGGTGCGGCTGGCAATGCGACTGTTCCGGCGGTGACTGCACCTGCAATGAGGGCGCCTCGCACCGTACGCGTCACATTCGACTCGCGTTGCAATCTGTGTTTGGCCACAGAAAGTAGTCTCCATTCTTCCATCAGACCGCCGACCGAGTTAGCTGACGGGTTCGGGCTGGGAAGAGCAGCCCTACTCCACAAACCGCATGCGGCACAAGGAGATTCACCCCAGGAGAACTTGGTTCCCCGGCTCGGCGCCCCATTGCACCGATTAGGCGGAGACCCGCGATGCCGCGCCATGGGCGGTGCAGCTGACTTCGAAGGTCACGGTGAGATTACGGAAATAGACGGAGCTTGTCCAGCGCGGAAATGAACTCGGCGTGTTTCCGATGGGTTTGCAAAGTCGGTGCCAGACGATCACCAGGACGACAACGCCGTCCCGAGTGTCGTAAACCGGCCAAAAACGGCCGTCGCATACCACGTCGGAATCTGACATCCAAGGGGACTTGCCGGACGATGCACTCCGATTACATATCGGAAATATGACATATATGTCACACTGACTGTGGTCAGAGTCACACCAATCCCACCGAAACACCGATTCTCGACCGCGCTACCCGTACCGCCCATACGGGCAGCAATCCAGTGCGGAACGGGGTGCACCACGTGGACGCAAGAACCGTCGCACTCGTGCGGACGACCTTCAAGGCAGTTGCCGCCCAGCACGACGGCCCCGAGCGCCTCACAAGGTCCTTCTACTCCGTGTTGTTCACCGACTACCCCGAGACCCGCGACTTCTTCCCGGCAGCGATGCAAACCCAGCGCGATCGGCTCGTCCGTGCCCTCGCCTATGTCATCGACAGGCTGGAGGACGCCGACCGGCTGTTGCCGTTCCTTGCCCAACTCGGGCGAGACCACCGCAAGTACGGAACAACCGACGAGCATTACGTCGCAGTCTGCAACTCGCTGCTGAAAGCCCTACGCAACTTCGCCGGATCGGAACTCTGGACGGACGACGTCGAGACGGCATGGGACGTCGCTGTCGGCAATATCGCCTCGGCAATGACCGGCGGAGCAAAGGCAGACAGAAATCCGGCCATATGGGATGCGACGGTCATCGAGCACCGCACAGTCCTGCACAATCTGGCCGTCGTTCGCCTGCAACTCAATGAGCCGATGGACTACGTACCCGGTCAGTTCGTGAGCGTGCAGACGCCGTCTCGACCGCGGATGTGGCGTTATCTATCGATCGCGTGCCCACCGAACGAGAACAACGAAGTCGAGTTCCACGTTCGAGGTGTCGGCGGCGGCTGGGTAAGCCAGTCGATCGTCAGCCGTAGCCGGGTCGGCGACCAGTGGCAGCTTGGATCGCCACTCGGTTCGCTCGGGATTCCTGAGAGTCCGACGCAAGACATGGTGATGATCGCCTGCGGGACGGGAATCGCTCCGTTTCGCGCTCAGATTCTCGCGCTGGCCGAGCGTGGAACGCATCGCCGCGTTCAACTGTTCCTCAGTGGTCATCACCCGTGCGACCTCTACGAACTCCGCGGGTTGCGGGAGCTGTCCCTCGACAATCCGTGGCTCACGATCGCCGGCGACACCGAACGCGGCTCATTCTCATTCAGTTCTCAGAGAACTCTCAGAGGCCGACCACACTGATGACAAGAATCGGCAATACGGTTCCACATATGCCTGTCGCCCTATCGCGCCGTCGCAGTGTCCAAGCTGCCGCCGTCCTGATCGCTGTCCTTCTCGTTGCCGCACTCGGGACCTATTACTGGACGCATCGTGGCGGCGAGAGCCGTGCGGTGGCGATCGTGAACGAAGACACTCCGGTGACTGATGCCGGCAAGCCACTCGCTGCGGGCGGCGAGATTGTCTCCGCACTGCAAGGGTCGCCCGACTTCGACTGGGAGGTTGTCTCGTCCGAACAGGCGTCGTCCGGAAAGTACCTCGCAGCGGTCACAATTCCGTCGGACTTCTCGAGCGCGGTGATGTCGTTGAGTACCGCAACTCCCCGGCAGGCTCAGTTGATCGTCAGTTACAAAGGCGACGGATCGGCAGGCGACAAGGCGTCGATGGACACATTGTTCGCGACTGTATCGGACAAAACTGGCGCCAACGGCATCAAGGGATTGCTGTCCAATATGACCACGGTGCGGGCCCAATTGCAGCAGACACTGACGACAGCCCAACTGCTTGCGGCGGGAACGAATGCGGCCGACGCGCAAATGCAACAGGCACTGTCCGGCGCCGATCAACTACTGCCGTACCTCGAAACGGCGCGCGCGGGCGCGAATCAGCTGGTCGACGTCGCCGGCCAGGTTTCGCAGGTTGTCGACGGCGCGGCACCGTCGGTCACCGAGTTGTCCGACCGCCTCACCAAACTCGGTGTGACGATCGGGGATATCACCCGCGGCAGCTCGAATGTCCAGGGCAATCTCGATTCCGCGATCGCACTGCTGAAGTCGAGCGGCCTACCGGTCGGCGACACCATCGCGACGCTCACCCAGACACGTGACGACCTCGGGCTCGCATCTCGGCAGTTGACCGAGATCACCGGCCTTCTCGGTCCCGGAACCGGACCTGACACCGATCTCGGTGCGGCGTTGCGTAGCGGACTCGGCCAATTGCAAAGCGTCTCAGCACAGTTGAGCAGCGCGGGCGGACTACTACAGGAAGGCGTCGGCCCGATCGCCGATCAGGCACCACAGTTGCTTGGCGGCGGCAAGGACCAAATCATTGCCGCAGTCACACAATTGAAGAATCTGTCGAAATCAATCGCCGATCAACTCGGAAAGGGCGTGACGGCGATACCCATTCGTACTCCAGCGCAGCAAGAGCAAGTGTCGACCGTGCTGAGTGCGCCGGTCTCCGTTGAGCAGACGGATTCACCTGCCTCGGTCAACATCTTCACCGCTCAGACCCTTGCCATCCTCTTCGGCATCACCACCCTACTCTTCGCCGCAGCGCTGCTGTGGACATTGCGTCGGCAGCGCGTCGGCTCCAGTCCCTGAAGCTCCACCGAACCGCACCGAATCGCGTCATGGTGATGATCAAACACCTTTCGATCACCCCGCCACCCCATGCGTGCTGAGAGCACGCCTAACCCGTACCGCGCGGGGCCTTACGCGCAATGCGGGCTTTGGGTACCTTCGGCGGAAGTGCTGCGACCTGTTGCAGAGCTTTCTCCACCCATTCTGCTGCGAGCTCCGGCTGGCTCCGCCAGGCTGCAGGGAGGCCGACATATCCGGACATCGGCCGTTCTTCGGGACCGAAAGCGCCCGAACCATCGATCGACACGAGCTCGTTCTTGCTGCTGTCCTGGAGTAGACGGACCCCGACAGCGGGTCCGAACAGGCCCGCGAACATATTGCCGTTCACAAATGCCCCGAGATTGCCGAACATCGCTTTGACCTCGACGGCCGGCATCTCGGGGACCAGCGAACGGAAGTAGTCTTTGTCCTCGTAGGTCGGCTTCGGTATCTGCATCGCCGACACCTACGAGTTCCCTTGCGCAGGATCAGGTGTCATGACACTGAAGACCGCGCCTTGCGGATCCGTCACCACTGCCATCCTGCCGACCGTTGGGACGTCGAAAGGTTCGACCACTACCTGCCCGCCCAGACTTGTCACCTTCGCAGCAGACGCGTCCGTGTCATCGACAGCGAAGTAGACGTGCCAATGGTTGGGTACGCCAGGCATTTGCGGGGACGTTGCGCCACCGACCTGATCCGACCCGACATTCAGCAGGGTGTAAGTGTCGGGTCCCATCTCCATTGTCGACGTGGTCAGGCCGACGACCGCCGTATAGAACGCCAGCGCCTTGTCCAGACTGTCGGAGTTGAGCTCGTTCCAGACGACTGTCCCAGCTTGATCGATCAGGGTGGCACCGATGTGCCCCTTCGCCTGCCACAGCCCGACAACAGCACCGGTCGGATCTGAGACGAAAGTCATTCGGCCCGCATCCATTACGTCAAAAGCTGGCATGAGAACCTGACCGCCCGCGGGGCCAACGGCCTCGACGGCTTTGTCCACATCGTCGACCGCGATGTAGGTATTCCACATCGGCGGAACGCCGGCGGCGACGGCGTCGGGCTGCTGGGGCGCAATGGCCGCAACCGAGCTCCCCTCGATCGTCGCCATCGAATAGACCTGCCCCTCCTCCATGGGCTGATCGTCGTAGCTCCATCCGAAGAGCGCCGAATAGAACTCTTTGGCTGCCGACTGGTCACTGGTCTGCAGGTCGACCCAGTTCGGCGTTCCCTGCGCATACTCGGACTTGGATGGCATGACTGTTCCTCACTTTGTGTTGGGTTTGGTCAAACGGATGTCAGTGGGCGACGGCCGGTAAAGGCCGCCAATCGTTCGAGAGACGATGCGGTTTCCGCGACCACCACTTCGTCGGCGAAACCGGCTCCACCTCGAGTCTCGGGGCGGATGACCTTGGCGGCGAGCCCGAGCACGTATGTTGCGAGCGGTTCAGAGACGACAACCTCCTGGCCGGTCGCATTCGCGAAATCCCATGCGTGCACCAGGAATTCGATCGAAAGAATGCCGACCGCGATGGCGGCGGGAATGCCATGCGGCCCGAGCGGGACCGTGCCTTCGAGCCCACGGCGGCGGTACTCCTCGAGCGCTATCTGAGCGGCGTCGGCGATTCGGGACTCCATGGGGCCGGACGCGTCGACATCGAATGTCGCGCCTGCGCCCTTGCCGATGCTGACGATCGAACCGAGCAGATGTTCAGCGAGCTGGGCAACAGTGAATTCGGTGCACGGTGTCTGCGCCTGCAGGTCGTCGTCGGTCATGCCGCGCAATACATGCTGCACAACAGCGAGTGTTGCTTCCGCACTGGAAAGTTCGTCGATCCGATCGGGCGCCGCAGCCCAGTCATCGGGTCCTGCGTCTCCGCTCGCACCGGCGCGGACCAGGCGGTCCAGGTAGTGGTTCCACCCCTCCGCATGGCTAACTTCCTGCGCGCTCGTCAAACCTTCGTGCACCAGGCGGACCTCGGTACCACCATCGGTAGGGCGCAGCGTCACGGTCACAGTCGACTCTCCAGGCAGGAGTTCGCTCCCCTCCTCCCATCCCCAGGTAAAGACAACACGTTTGCCGGGCACGACCTCGACGAAGGTGCCGGACGCCGAGTGCCCAGGAACAACAGTCCATCGGTAATCACCGCCTGCGCGCAGGTCCACCCGTGCGGCAACGGTCTGCCAACGGCGCAACCGTTCGGGCTGGGTGATCAGCTCGAACGTCGCGTCGACACCGAGCGGCACAACTACAGATTTGTCGAACGCCATCAGAGTTCTCCTTCGCGAGTGTTGCGGGCGGCCGCATCCGCGACCAGACGATCGAGTTCGTCGCTCCAGAACGACTCGAACAGAGCTCGTAGTCGCGCAAGGCCTTTCGGTTCCACCCGGTAGTAGCGGAATCGCCCTTCCCTACGCGCCGTGACAAGGCCCGCGTCCATCAGTACCCCGAGATGCTGGGATATCGCCGAACGACTGACCGTGAAATTGGCCGCGAGAGCGTTGACCGTCTGTTCGCCCGCTGCCAAGAGCTGCAACAGGCGCCGACGGGTCGGCTCCGCTGCAGCTTCCAACTGGTCGACCACACCCAATACGTTAGCAACGGCTAACGCCTTGCGCAACGGGCGGACGGCTTCCATTCACAGGGTTCGGCGCCACGCAAACGTCACGAATTCTTCGAGATTGCGGCGACTGGTCCACTCGAAACATCAATACGAAAGTGCGATAACATATCGGCGATTCATCCTTGGCATCCTCGCCCCAATTCATGCGGAGAGTTTCAACATGGCAAAGAAAACCATCGTCCAGCTGGTCGACGATATTGACGACAGCCTTATCGCAGACGGCAAGGGTGAGCACATCACCTTTTCCGTCAACGGAGTCGACTACGAGATCGACCTTGGCGACAAGAACGCCAAGGAATTCCACAAGAAGTTCGACTTCTACATCGAGCACGCCCAGCGCGTGGGTGGACGGCGTCAGCGCACAACTCAGACGTCCGGCCAGACGGCAAAGCGGGATCCAGAGCAGATCAAGGCAATTCGCAAGTGGGCGCGCGCGAGTGGCTACGACGTGTCTGCACGCGGTCGTATCTCCGCCGAGATCGAGCAGGCTTACAACGCAGCGGTCTGAGCAACTCCCGCGATTCTCGCGGCTCGGACCCGGCTAGATTCTTTGTCGGCCTGCGGCTGGCCTGCTCCGCTTTTCGATTCGGAGCAGACCAGCCGCAGGATCGTTCCGACTGAAACGAATTACCTATCAGCACAACACTTTCCACCGAAGGATGGGCCACTGAGCCCGTCGAGGGGACGCGCTAGTGAACGATCTTTCCGAACTGTTGTCGTCCATCTATGACCAAGTAGACACATTGGACACGACATCGTTACGGATCGTGTCGGCCGCGCACCAATGTTTCGTCGACGAAGGCTTCGAAACCTCGACCATGGTCCGAATTGCCGAGGTTGCCGGAGTTGGCGTCGCCACCGTGTATCGCCGTTTCGGGACAAGGCAGAACCTTGTTCGATGCACGATTCTTCAGGAAGCCAAACGCCTCACCCAGATCATCATTCGAATCGGCGCGCAGGCTACCGATCCTCTATCCGGCCTGGTCGAAACCTTCGGGGCTTTTGTGAATGAAGCAACGGCACCCAAGCTTCTGACCAGAAGCATTCGTGAGTCTTCGGCTATCGGCGAGCTGTCTGCTTTCCTCACAGACGACGCCGTGATTTCGGCGGCTCGATCGATAGTGTCAGCGTATTTGGCAAAGTGGCAGAGCGCTGGTCAGCTCGCCGATATCGATCCCGATATTGTCGGCGAGATATTTGCTCGCTTGATGACGTCGCTCGTATTGTCGCCCGCCACAGTCTTTCCCATGCGCAATGCCGAAGAGGCGAAAGCATTCGCCAACAAGTATCTCGCGCCGCTGCTCGGACCCGCGCCCGCTCACCACGCGTGACAGTGGGCAGTGTCAAGCCGTGGAAGCAACAGAGTCGGTTAGGAGTTTGGTCAAGACTTCTCGGGGGGTACGGAAATTCAGGATTGCTCTGGGGCGGTCGTTGAGTTCGTCGGCGATTGCCTGCAGGTAGGGCTGGTGGTC
>JBBSKP010000055.1:0-24449 GCA_038256175.1 Mycobacteriales bacterium | reverse complement strand
TCAGAGTTGGCCACGCGTCGATATCGACACGCTCGTCACCACCAACGGCTCATCCGGACCAACGAGGCGGCGTTCACGACGACGGTCATGGGCGCCGCCTCCCCATGCCCTCTTGACAAAATCGGCTACATATCAGTCGCGAGATCCTTCGCATCGGGACCTCTCCTCGAATTCGCGTACACAATATTTGGCAAGGCCTGCAACGGGTAGACGCAGTAATCCGAAAGCGAGATCATCTAGCGATGAACGAGCCCACGAATGTCTCGTATCGGTTATCCAGACGCAGCCTTATCGCGGGCGCAGCAGCACTCGCAGTCACTGGATGTGCCAGTGACACAACAGAACCCGCGCCGGCTACAACCTCGGTCCCAACAAGCCCCGTTATACCAATCGAAAACGATGACGCCCTCGAACGTGCATTGCCGTCGTTGTCGAATTGGGGGAGGTGGGGCCCCGACGATCAAATTGGGACGCTGAACTTCATGACGCCGCAGACCAAGCTCGCGGCAGTGGCGTTGATCCGGACCGGACAAGTCGTGCCATTCGCACGAGAGATCAACTCGACAACACCCAATCTCCGCGACGTCACGTACAACATGAAGCGCTATGACGATCCGTTGCCCGAAGAATCAGGATGCATCGACGAAATTGGCATGACTTACCACGGCTTCGCGGTAACGCACATCGACGCCCTTTGCCACATATTTACGCCAGAAGGCAAGCAGGGCATGTACAACGGCTACTCCGTCGATGAAGTGACACCCAGCGGAGCGCAGCGCCTCGGAATCGAACGCATCGGAGAGATCGGCATCGTTGGCCGCGGTGTCCTGCTCGACGTCGCCGAGGTGCGCGGTGGTCCGCTCGCCGTCGGCTCGGTCATACGAGCCGACGACCTCGAAGCCGCTGAACGTCTCCACCAGGTTCAAGTTGGCGAAGGTGACATCGTGTTCGTTCGCAATGGCGGTGGCGCCGACAACACCTATCAGCGCGGAACTGGCCTCCACGCCTCGTGCCTGTCGTGGCTACGCGAACGCCGCGCATCAGTCCTCAGCAGCGACTCCGACAGTGACGTGCACCCCCCGCTCCCTGGATTCGAACGCTGGATGGAACCAATGCACATGGTCCTGATCCCGTACCTCGGCATGCCCATACTCGACAACGCCGAACTCGATGCCCTCGCCGATGCCTGTGCCGCCGAACAGCGTTGGGCATTCTTCGTGAGCGTCGCACCGTGGAGGTTCAAAGGCGCCACAAGCTCGCCCGTCAATCCGATCGCGATATTCTGAGCCGCCGCATTCGTCATTTCGTTGAAGAAAGATTTCTCGCTCGCCTGCTGGCCACGTATTCACGGCCGAAAAGGGACTCCCTCTCGTAGAGACCCAGCTTGCGTCCGGCCACCGGCAAGGTTCGGACGGCCCATGCTGCCAGTCGTACGGCCGCGTCGGCGAACGGCAGCAGTTGGATGAGTCCGGCGATGTCTTGATCGGTATCGATCCGGGCGATCCTCCATTGGCCTTCCTCCTTGCGCAGGATGTAGCGGTCGACGCCGCCGCCGTGAATAGGCTTGCGCGGCCAGGGAATTACGTTGTTCCAGAAAAGCCGCGTCGCCCCGGAGTAGGGCCACGCTACGCGTACTTGGTCGTTGAAGAAATCGTAGTAGGGCAGGTGGGTATCTGTGCCGTCCCATGGATACATCCGCATTTCGCGCGCGAAGATGTATCCGAATCGCGCGAGCTCGACGGTGGAGTCACGTCCGTGGTACTCGAGCTGACCGGTGCTCGAGATCGTCCACACGAGGTCGCGGGTCCAGCATTCCTCGAGCGCCTCGGGCGATTCTTCGTTCCACGCGGCGAACCATTTGCGCCAGAACTCGGTGATTCCTTCCAGCGGGAACCCCGCCGCGACGTAAAAGTCCTCCTGCTCCTTGCAGCGCCGCAGGAATGGTTCGATGAGTGCTTCGGACTCGGCGACCGGCGCGTGCACCCGCCCCGGGGGAGCCTTGATGCCCCAATTCGCATGGAGTGAATCGCGGTTTCTCAGTTCGTTGGTTGTCATGCGGTGGTGTCCTTTCGGTAGTGAACTTCGATCGCGCCCGACGGGCAGATTCGACTGGCCTTCTCGGCCTCGTCAATTGAGTTGGAGCTTGCCGGAGCGTTCAGTCGGCTGGTGTCGTCGGAGTTCGCTGTGAAGAGCTCCGGATAGGACGAATAGCAGTACCCGGCGCCCATGCACACGTCGTCGTCAACGGTGACGGAGAATTCAGCGGTCATTCTCGGAGTCACGCCCTCGTGATCGTCACGGGCAGACCATTTTTGATGGTCGTGGAGAAGGTGAATTGGTGCCGGGGTACCCACCCTGGGCGCAGCTGCAGGCGGTAGCGCTGGAAGATGATCGCGAGCAGGTACTGGGCATTCATGTAGGCCATTCCTGTGCCCATGCAGTGGTGGGGGCCCGTACCGAAGGCCTGGAAGGCCAAGCGAGGTCGGGCCTTGACCCGTTCCTCGTCGTGGAAGTGCAGGGGGTCGTAGGCATCGGGAGTGTCGCCCCACCAGCGGGGGTCCCGGTGCACAACGTAGAGCGACGTGCCCACCATCGTGTACTTGGGGATCGGGTAGCCGCCGATCTCGTCGTCCACCATTGCGTATCGCAGATTGATCGGCCCGCCTTGCAGGCGTTGACCTTCGTCGAAACACGCCTTGGCCCACTTGAGTCGCGGCAGGTCTTCGGTAGTCGGTGCGCCACCCTGGAGAAGGTCGATTTCGCTGTAGAGCCGATCGAGATGGTCGGGTTGGGCGAGCAGAAGTGCGAGGGTCCACGACAGTGACGCGACGACCGTCTCGTAGCCACCGCCGATGAGACCGGTGAGCTCCATAATGAGGTCACCGTCGGTCAGTGGCGAACCGTCGCTGTAGCGGGCATCGAGCAGGACATTGAGCAGATCGGGTTTATCGGTCGGATTGGCGCGGCGCTCCTTGATCAATCGTCGACAGAGGAGTGCGATGCGCGTCACTGATCGTGGCGCGTTCTCGGTCCCCGGTAGTGGGAGCAGGTTGGGCGGGCGCATCATGAACAGTGCTGACCCGATGCTGCGCATTCCCATGCGAATGTCGATGTCGACTTCACGGATTTCCTTGTCGGTGATCGAGGTGGAGAACATCGATCTGAGAAAGGCCGGCAGCGTGACGTTCGGCAACTCGTGTTGCAGGTCGATCTCCTGGCCGGTGCCGGCCCATTGGACCCATTTTTCTATCTGTTCGACGAACACCTCGGCGAATGTGTCGGACACATGAGCCAGATGCTTCTTACCGAACAAGGGCATCAGCATCCGTCGGCGTTCCCGCAGTCTGGTGCCCTCCAGGCTTTGGACCGGGCTGCCCACTTTGCTGAGGAGTCGCTGCGCCAACCGTCCCTGTATGGGGCCGGTCATGCTGTATTTCTGCTCTGTGTTCTCCATGTAGTAACTCGTGAGGTCCGGGTGGTTGACCATCACGAGGGGGTGCACCGGCAACGGCACCCGGTAGATGTCGCCGTATTTGCGATGGCAGTCCTGGAAGAACGTGAACGGGTCACGGGCCATCGGAATCACCGAGCCGAGGACGGGTAATCCGATGGGGCCAGGGGGAATCGGGCGGTCTCGTCCCCATCCGGTCGCCAAACTGAACGCCGCTCGCAGCGGCTTTCGTGTCGGCCAGAAGGGGTCGTCGCCCAACGATGCCAGCACGCTTCGGCGACCGGTACTCCATCGGTCGCGTTGCTCGGCTGCGTCGGTCGCACCTGCCGGCAATCCCGTCCCAACCGTTCGAGATACCGAATCTTGAATCAAGGTAGGGATCCTTTCAACCAACTAGCTGAGACATTGGACTATAGATGTCCGCATGACTCACCGTCAAGATGTAGCATCACGATTGTGGATTTCGACGCGATCGTGACGCAGTGGAACTCGAAGCAGGCCGTCCCGGACGACGCCGACCTGCAACGGATTCTCGACGCCGCGCGGGCAGAGTTCATCGAGCACGGCTTCCGTCGCGCCGCCGTGGCCGACATCGCGCGACGGGCGGGGGTGTCGCGGCAGACTCTCAACCGCCGATGTGGCGACAAGGACGACATGGTGTCTGCGGTTGTCACCCGCGAAGTGCTCGAGTTCTTCCTCCGGCTGAGTCAGTCGTTTGATGCCGAGGTGCCGATCGAAGATCGGGTGGTCGAGCTGTTCGTCACGGGCGTCCGTGAGTGTCGAACAAATCCGGTGATCGCCGCTGTCAAACGCTATGAATCGGACTCGCTATCGCTGAATCTGCTGGACGCCGAACACAGCAACTACCAGCTGGTCATTTCCGCTCTGACCATGGGGCTGATCGCCGAGTCGTTCCCCGAAGCTGGGGCCCGGCAGGCCTCCGAATTCCTCATCAGGATCACCGCGACGCTGTTGCTTGCCCCGTCCACAGCGCTGCAGACCGAGACTGACGACCAGTCCAGAGACCTCGCGCGTACCTACTTCATACCCATCTTGAATGCCGCACGGATGGTGACGTAGCCGGGTGTTTCCTGGTCGCTCTAGCTGGTGAACGTCAGGCGTTCGACGGTGCTGCGGCGTCGGCGGGTTCGTCATCTGGTTCGTCCACGATGGCTGCCAGGTGCGCCTTCACAGCGGAGATGCCCGGGAGCAGCACGCTGCACAGCGCGGCCAGGGCATAGCCGATGATCGGCACCCACGCCGCGATTGTCAACGCGTGCAACAGCTCTGACTGGGTGTAGCGCCCAGCGGCGTCGAAGAACAGCACACCGGTTACAGCGATGCCTAGTGCGCCGCCCACCTGCTGGAACGTTCCCAGCACCCCCGATGCCGCGCCGGAATCCTTCTCGTCGATTGTGGCAAGGGCGATGTCGAGCAGTGGGACGACCATGACGGTGAGCCCGATCCCCGCGACGGCCATCGGGATCACCGTGTCCCACGCCGAATAGTCGGTCCCGGTGGAGTTGAAGACGTAGATGGTCCAACCTGTGCCGATCGCCATCAGCGTGCCGCCGATGGCGGGCAGGATCCGGCCGAGCCGAGCGACCAGCGCCGCCGCGACGCCGGCGGCGACGGTTGCGCCGATGCTGAACGGCAGCGTCAGCGCGCCGGAGACCATAGCGGTGAAGCCCAGCCCTGTCTGTACGTACAGGGCGAGGATCAGGAAGAACGAATTGATCGAGCCCTGGAACAAGAACTGGATGGTGATGCCACCGGTGAATCCGCGGTTGGTGAACAGCCGAAGCGGCATCATCGCGCTGTCGTCGCTGTGGCGGCGTTCGTTGAGGACGAAGAGCGCCAGCACCACGGGGGACAGGGCCATCATCACGAACGACCAGATCGGCCACCCGAGCTGGCGACCTTCGACCAGCGGGTAGACGATCAGCAGGATGCCGCCCACAGCCAGCAGGACACCGAGCGGATCCAGCGGCGACGGGCGTTCGGATTTGGTGTTGGGCACCAGGAACGCCGCCGCGATCACGATGATGATCCCGATCGGGATATTGATGAAGAAGATGGCTCGCCACCCGCCACCAAGCGGGTTGTTGGTGACCAGCCATCCGCCGAGCACGGGCCCGATGACCGCGGCCATCGCCGTGATGACGCCGATGACGGCGAAGATCGCCGCGCGTTCGCGTGGTTTGTACAACGCCTGGACGCTGGCGAGCACCTGCGGCACCATCAACCCGGCGAAAAGCCCCTGGCCCACCCGGGACGCGACTAGGGTCTCGCCGTTCTGCGCAACCGACGCGGTGAGCGACGCGATCGTGAAACCCGTTATGCCAGCGATGAACACGCGCTGCCGACCGTATCGATCACCCAACCGTCCCGACGTGATGAGCACCCCGGCGAACGCAAGCACGTAGCCGCTCACGATCCACTCGAGCTGCGACGGTGTACTGCCGAGATCCTCCTGGATCGCGGGCAACGCGACATTGACGATGGTGACGTCCATGAGATCCATGAACATCGCGAAGGTCAGAATTGCCATCGCAAGGCCGCGGAAGCGTGTCATAACGGCAGAATAGCTGTCGTGGCTTTGCCGCTGAATTTCGACGGCTTATATCCTCGAATTTCGACAGCAGCGCGGTAACTCAGTAAGTACGCCTGCAATCGATCTGGCACTATTCCGGAGGCTCCGAGGGCCTGGGTGCTGGCCTACACGGTGAGCGTCGCCGTATAGCGGGTGGTGGAACACCGTGATTCCATCGTTTGAACGCGGCGGTGAAGTTGGCGTGTCGGCGAGCAAGCCGGGGGCAGGAGCTGATCATAAATGCGAACACGATCCAGTCGACCGATACCCAGTACCACTTCTGCGATTTGGAAAAGACGGTCGTTGACCGTTCGCAGGCCGACGAACGATTCCTGCAGTTCTTCCCGACGAATGAACTGACGGCGAGCCCGTTTATGCCGGGCCTTTGTCGGTCGGCACGCTCAGATGCGTGTCGGCAAGATCGAGCAGGCCGCTCTCATAAGCCAGCGTCATGATCGGGACCAGTCCGGCGGTCGACACGAGATTCGGGTCATCGAACCTGGCGGCATGGACCGGACGAGTGTGAGAGCAGTTGCATCTGCGAGATGCCCTTCATTGCGGCCGAATAAGATCCTCAGGAAATCTCATTCTCCCACTACGACAGGGCATTTCGTCGTTTCAACCCACCCCCACCCAAATGCGGATCGGTACATCCAGGCTTAGGCGAGTTTCATCGCTCAACCCTTCAGAAGGAGCGTCCAACCCGATGTCGATTCGTCGAACTCTCAACGAGTCGGCTTCCGCTTACCCAGCTCTGTATCCGGGCGTCAGGGGGTGCCAATTCCCAACCCCGGGGTGCCTCGTGCCGAACGTTGCCACGCAGCAGTATTCGAGGGAGAACGAAATCCCAACTCAGGGAAGTTTCTCAGGAGGAATATGAAGAAGATTGTCACTATCGCAATAGCATCGCTTGCCGCAGGCGGCATCCTTTTCGCAGGCGCAGGACAGGCGTCGGCCCAGTATGACTCTTACCCCGCCGGTGACGGCGCGAGCCAGGCCGACTGTGACGGCTACGCCGCCCGTATGAATCGGCTGGACAGGATTGCGACCGATGCCGGTATGAGTGGTGATTGGACGGCCTACTACGCAGCCCAGGACGGTGTTGATCAGGTTGAGGCTCAGGCAATCGCCGCTGGATGCGTGATCATGGATGGAAGGATGTCAGACGCCGCAGGTGTTCGTCCGGAATTCCACGGCGGAACCACAGTGACCGGCGAAACCGCGGTTACGAAGACGTCTCCGCGAAATAGCTACACCCCCATCGGCGGGGTGCGCAGCGGCAACTGATGACCTGAAGTTCCGCATGCGCGATTCGGACCGGGCCTACACCTCGATGGTCCTCGCTTCGCGCAGCGACGACAATTGACATCCGACAAGGCCGGTATTCGGTCCGTCCGAAAGGACGGTACCGTCCGGGCGACGTGATGGACGACAACCTTTGGGCCGCAATCCCACTCACGTGCCCCGCCACTCATACCAGCCGGGGTCGCGCGACCGTCGATAGCCGAATCCTGAACCGTCCGGACAGTTCGCAGTAACTGATGCGATCCAATGTGCGATGGTACAAACAACACCTATTCAGGAGGTTCAAAATGCGATCAGCGAAGCGACTCGCTGCCAGCGCCGTCATTGCCACCGCACTTGCAACTGCTTCGCTCGTTGGTGGTGGTGGTGTTGTGGCCCAGGCTGACGTTCCGGTGTGGCAGGCCAACTGTCACCTTTACAACATCTTCAACACGGGCGGGATGGCCAATTGCGAGCTGCCGACTTGGCACCAAGTGAAGCTCACGTGCGTCGCATGGCCCGTCCCGATCGTCTACTGGAAGTACGGCCCCGCGCAGTATGGGCAGAACCAGTCTTGGGCCAGCTGCGACTCGTATAACGCACTGGTAGGCATCGAGGTCGTTCAAGCGTAAGTCGTGTAAGGCGAGGCCCGCGAGATGCAGCCACATTCAGCTTGCCTGGATGTGGCTGCGCAAATTCCGTAGGACGCCATCGATTTCGGAGGACAGCCCGGGAATCAGGCAGGCGTCGCAACCGGGAGGACTCCCAGTTGGGTGAGTAACCCTATGTCGTCGAGGCGATTCCACCGTTCGGCCACGACGCCGTCGACGAATCGCACAACGGTTATCCCTTCCACCTCCAGCGACCGACCGGTTCCCGCCGCGCCAAACAGCTCGCCTCGATGGGTGCCGGTGAGGACGAACCGAAGCGCGACGCGATCGCCTTCCGCCACGAGATCCTTCGCATCGATCCGCGCGTCCGGCACGGCGCTGATCAGAACGCGAAAGAAATCGGCAATGCCGTCCCTGGTCGGTGGGAACGCGTCGGGAAAGCCGTGGAACAGGCAGTCGGGCGCATATAGCGCGGTCACGTACCCGGCGACGTCACCGGCGTTGAGCTTGTCCACGGCGTTGGCGATGATCGTGGCGTAGTCGATGGTCATTACTTTGACTCCTCGGTTGGATGAGCTGGTCCTTCGATACTTGTCGGAATACGTTGGCCGCAGCTAGTTCAAGATCTGTACTGGCGGGTTCCGAGCTCGGGGTAGCGTGAAGGATTGCCCCAGTTCATTTTTTAGTCGAGGCATCTCTATGGAGGTGGCGTCGTGCCCGCGAGCTACGGACAGTTCTGCCCGGTCGCGAAGGCGATGGAACTACTGGACGAGCGCTGGACGCTCTTGGTGGTCCGGGAGCTTATGTTGGGCAGCCGCCATTTCAACGATTTGCGGCGAGGGCTGCCACGGATGTCGCCCGCCCTGCTCTCCAAGCGATTGCTAACCCTGGTTCGCGCCGGCGTCGTCGAGCGGTGGGAAGACGGCAACCGGGTCGGCTATCAGCTGAGCCGGGCAGGAAAGGAACTGGAACCAATCGTCGAGGCGCTCGGATCGTGGGGCATCCGCTGGGTGCCAGAGATCGGTGACGACGACCTCGATCCACACCTGCTGCTATGGGACATTCACCGCAACATTGCGCTGGATGCCCTACCCGAAGGGCGCACCGTGCTGCAGTTCGACTTCACGGACGTGGCGCCGGAGAGCCGTCAATGGTGGATCGTCATCACCACCGAGGGGATCGACGTCTGCGACGCAGACCCCGGCTTCGACGTACGCGTCGCTGTCGAAACCGGCCTACGGACGCTCACTCTCGTGTGGCGGGGTGATCTCAGCTGGGCTGACGCACTCCGGTCGGGCAACCTCGAGTTGCACGGTGAGTCGCTAGCTCGTCGCGCGCTGCCGAGTTGGCTCAAGCTGTCTCCCCTCGCCCCCACGCCTCGACCAGAGCGCGTGGTCGCCGAAACGCACAGCGCAAGGTGGTGACCAGCCTTATGCGACACTCGTGCGTTCGCGAGGTGGTCGATCTACCCCTTCGCAGGTGTTCGACTCAAGACAAGCGAAGGTGTGTGGTCATCCATTCGGTCAGTCGGATTTCGTCGTCGTCGATGAGGACGACGCGGTCAGTGGTGGCGCGGGTTCGGTAGTTCTCAGTGTCGATTAGAAGCCCCGCCAACGTCCAGCGAATACGTAGTCGCAACCAGCGTCTCTGCCGCCGCGCCGGTCGTGTCATCGACGTCATCAGGGTCTCCGCCCACAACGCTGATAGTGCAGCATCGGTGGCACACAGTGGGTGGAGTCGTGAACCGTTCCTGCGTAGCGAGCTCTGCCTTCGCCCGTAGGAGCTAGCTGTGCTCGCAACCTCGATTCAGTCTTCGCTTGGCTGAGCCTGTCACGCTGGCCGTCGCGGATCTGCAGTGACGCGTGAGAGGCCACGCAGTGGGTATCACAGCCATCGCGATTCGAAAACTGTAGGGGGAGTAGGTAATGCCACTTATTCGAAACCGGAGATTTGCAGGCTGCCGCCTCGCTCGCTCGACATAGAGCAACTCCTCGAGTCGATACGCGCGCGACATCGCAGTCGTTGACAACGAACGCAGAGGAGAGGAAACGCCTAACTATGGTAGTTGTTCCTAAGTCCAATAGGATTGCCGGGCGACGTGAGGCAACCCGTCGTGAGATCCTCGAAATCGCGTGGGATATGGATTGATTCATCCGATGCAATATGCAGTGGTTACTGGTAACCCTGCGTATTCGATTTGGAACTATTCAACGGTGATGCGCGTGTCGTTATCGCAGGAATCTGCCTAGTAAGCCGAATGCGGCCCGCGCATTCGCTAGTGCGATGCGCGCAGCAATGGTGGGCGACAGTAGCGCAGTCGGTTTCTCGACGAGCCCCATCACTCGATACAAGGCTGTCGCGACCACAGAGTCGCGTTCCGCGGCGATCAATACCGGGTCGAGTGCCGCGACGGCCGCCCGGATCATCAACGACGAACTCGGCGGAACATGTGGCATGGCGCCGTCAGCGATCACCGTCAATCGCCAGGCATTGTCGATCTCGGGAGTCACCGCCGCATAGAATCGTTTGGCCAAATCGCGTCTCCCGTTGGCCAGACACTCACGCAGGACGGTCATCTGAGTCGCAGAGACAGTCATGCCCTGGCCGTAAACGGGGCTGAAGCTGCACAAACTGTCCCCCACAGCGAGTAGGCCCTCGGGGAATCGATCCAAACGCTCGTAGCGGCGGCGCAAGTTCGCCTTGTATCGGAAGGTCGAGACATCGCTGAGCAGCGCACCGTTCTTCATCGCATCCAACACATCGGGCGGGGCAACGGTCGCGGCGAAGTCGATGAACCCGGTCGGGTCCTTCGGCGGCTGCTCACCGTCGTGTCCGATCAGCGTGAGCAGGTGACGGTCTCCCTCGACGGCGAACAACGCCAGCGCACGGGGTGGCAGATCGCGCACGCCGATTGTGATCAACTTTTCGCCGGGCAGCGCGCCTTCCGGCAACCGGATGAAGGCGCTGCCGTAAACGATGTTGATCGTCGTACCCTCTTCGGTCGGGCGGTCGAAGCCGAGCTTTTCCAGCCACGAAGGAACTACGCTGGCGCGGCCCATCGAGGCTACGACGAGGTCGGCTTCGAGCGTCTCGCGCGTCCCGTCCTGGCGGTCCACGACCGGCACCCCAGTGACGCGCGTTCCGTCGGCGCTGACAATCGGCGCCAGCGCCTCGCAGTGGTCGCGAACGGTGACGTTGGGAATCGCCTCAGCGCGCACACGGACATAGTGTTCCAGATGCGGACGACTGGCCTGAAGTCCCCGATTTCCCGTCGACACTCGCTTCAGCGTGTGACCGGCGATGTCGAACCGGACCTCGGCCAGGGCGTCGCAGTCGACGGCCCCACTGGCGAGCATCTCCTCGCCGAAGCCGGGGAACAGGCCCTCGAGGATGTCTTTGCCCCGCGGCAGCAGCCCGTGAACGTGATGACCCTGGGGGACGCCTTTGCGGGCCTCGGGGGCCTCCGGCAGGACGTCTCGTTCGATCACCGTGACCCGCTCGTAGGCGTCGCTGAGCACTCGGGCGGCGAGTAGTCCGCCCATACCTGCTCCTAACACCACGGCGTGTTCGCCGATCTTCTGCATGTCTTACCTCCGACGTCGTTGTCTCGTTCAGCGTTCGGACCGGATCGACGCCTATCGACTGAGACTAAATATCAATGTAGTCTCAGTCGCGACGTTGACGCAAGGTACCCGAGTCGCGCCGGATGGAGGGGCAGGCACAATGACCACCGTGACTCACGCAACGCAGTCGTCCACGTTGCTCGTGGATACGGCACTGGCGATGATGGCCGAGGTCGGCCTTGACGAATTGACCCTGACCGCGGTGGCCAAGCGGGCCGGAGTCTCCCGTGCCACGACCTACCGTGAGTTCGGTGACAAGAACGGTCTCATCGGAGCCGTCGCCAGAGTCGAAGTCGCGCGGATGATGAGCGCCGCATATCAGCAGGTCGACGTGTTTGGGCCCGTCGATCGAATCGCGAAAGATGCTGTAGTGTTTGCGATTCGGTTTCTGCGAGCACACTCCGTTATCGCACGCCTGCGCGACCGCGAACCGGCGTGGTTGCTCAATGTCGCTATCGAGCACGAGGGATCGAACCTCAACCTCATCGAAACTGTTGGCGCCTTCCTTTCGCCCGTGCTCGCCGCCCGCGACGACAGCGGATCGTTGGCAGTCAGTCCGACGCAGGCGGCCGAGATCACCGTCCGGACCGTGTTGTCGCACGTCCTGATCGAACGCAGCAGCCTGACAGACGAAGAGGTCGGCGAATCGGTGGCACGCGCAATCGGACGTTAGAACCCCATGCTGCGACGAAATCCGTATGTAGTTTCACTCTGCCCCGCAGTCGCCGAGAGGATGGAGGGGAGAGGACGGATTGATTCTTCCGATGCAATACGCAGAGCTTTACTTGTAAACGTTCATATTCGTTTTCGTCGTATTCGCTGCGCGACGTCACACAGGGGAGAGGCTGCGATCGGCACCCGAAACAGGTGACTGCTACGGCTTCCAGCCTGGCGTATGTGCGAAGGTCAGAGATCTCGCGATCGATGAGGGGACGGTTTTCCGGCCCCTCTTCGACACTGTTGGCAGACGATCACTGCGCCGGCCGCGGAGGCGATGATCGACGAGCACACCCGACTGTCGGTGCTGAACATCGTGGAACGCTCGATCGCCGCCGAGCGGCTTACCGTGGCTCTGGACAAAGCGTTCGCGCTCTGGGGTGGTCCGCCACTGGTGTTGCGAGTGGACAACGGACCTGAGTTCATTTCCAAATGCGTTGCAACAGTTCTGCGGCGACCGGATCGGACTGTCATCCATCCCACCGGATAACCGTGGAACAACGGCCACATCGAATCTTCAACAACCGGCGTCGCAAGGCAACGCTAAAACGTAGATGACCAGGTCTACTGCGAGTATGACCACATAGGACAGCGTGACTGTCCCTTCTCAATCGACCTGATAGTTCGACGCTGGCCTGACCAGGTGAAATATCAACTTTGCTGAGGAGGTTTCGGCGGAATCTTCCTCGTTCATGTTGAGAGCATCTGGCCGGACGGCGATCGGTTCCGGCTACGCCAAGCCTTCCTTGAAAAACGACTTCGGGGACGAGTTCGCCAGGACCCATTTCGCGTCGACCTCTGGCGGCGTGGCAAGGCGGCCAACAGCGTTCTCGTGAAACCACCGGATCTCCATTGGGCCGGCCACGTCGCCGATCGTGGCAGTCCCATGGATGATGGCCACGCTCGGTTGCGGATAAGCCACGCGTGTGATCTCGTACGCGACCAGTCGAGTGAACTCGTAGATTCGTTTGGCCTCTACCGCCCGGCGACCGGGTGGCACGTGCGTCGTTCCGTCTGACGGCAATGCTGCTCCGACCAGGGCCCACCGTTTCGCCTGCCAGGATCGCAGAAAGTGTTCTGCTGACTCAACGCACTCCAAACTGGCGAAGCTGGGGTCCGTCGCGGCAACGGTGGACGGCTCGAACTTTTCTCTGTACCTCTGGCTTTGGGCATAGTCGGTGATTAGTGCGAACGTGCTCCTGATAGACGGTTTCGGCTCGGGGGGTGCGGACTCTTTATCCTTCGCGGCTGCCCAGTCGACAACTGCGGCCATCATGTTCCACGCCTTGGTCGCCACAACCTTGTTGTTATAGTTCACAACGGTGCCGTGCACGACTCCATGCCGGTAAAGTTCAAACACTTCGTCGTCTACGCGCCGCTTGAAGGATTTTAAGAAGACCTGCATCACGGACGTCAGTCCCTGGTGGTGCCCGCTCAAGCTATTCCAGGCAACCATTTCGTCCGGCTCCCGAGCGTGCAGTCCACGGCGGCTCGACTTCTCGACGTCGTTCACGAAGCCGTCCATCACTGTCACGAGGACGAGGGCGCAGCTGTCCCATTGCTGCAGTACGTAATGTTGTTGTGCGCGTTCAAGATTGATGCGCCGCGCGCGCATGTCGTCGTGGGTCGTCAAGCCTAGCTGCCAGTACGGCGAACATATCCGCTCCGCGATGATCTCGATGAGACCCGCTTCCGCTGCGTCCGGATTCGGATTCGAAGCCAACAGCTCTTTGACGGCGTCCAGGGGCAGATGGTCGGTGAAGATCCAGTGACGGGGGCCGAGAACGCGGTAGAAGTGGTCCGCTGCGTCCAGTGTTGAGTTGAGTTCGCGTTCGATATCCAGCAGTTGTTGACGTTGATCCCGGGCAACTATTCGAGTCAGCAGCTTCATGCCCGCGAGCATTTTGCGCATTTCTATGACGCTCGGCAGGTCGTGTGCTGAGCCGTATGGCACAGGGTTGTCGGTGTTCCCTTCCATACCACCGAACTCTACCGAACGTAAGTTCGAGGTCTCAACCGATTTTGCGAGCTCGTGAGTCTATGCGACTTGAACGCGCTGTACCCATCGGTTTGTGTCGATGAAACGCAAGAGGCAGTGACCAACACGCGGGTAGGGACTGTCCTGACGGAACGACGCGAGTAGCTCTTCCTGCGGAACTGCCTCGACGAGCAGCAGAGCGCTCTTGCGCGCGGACTTGACTACTCCGGCGAGCTGGTTCTCGATCCAGGGCTGACGGCCCTCGAATAGTTTTGACACCGCCTCGGTCACGATCTCCATCGCCTGTCGCTGGACGATGCCAGGGTCGAGAACGCTCGAAATGAACGGGGCGGAGGTAACCAGCTCGGCGAGCGTGATCGCTTCCGGGTACTGCATCATCCAAGCCCATGAACGCGCGTCGATGCGAGGGCTGCCGTGCTGGATTCCGAGCCGATTAGCTCGGTCTGCGATGAGTTCTGGCCTGCCGTCGTCGGTTCTGAAGACCCAATTTCCGATCACCTCGAAGCACAGCAGAATGGCCTCGTCGGTCCGCGAAACACCTTTGGGTGCAATAATTTTGCGAAATCGGCGCTCGGCTTGAACGAGTTCGGGGAGGCTCGAGATGTTGAGGTCGGAACGATCGTCACACCATCGTTGATGTCGCATACACACGAAGCCGCTGTTGTTCAAAGCCATGATCGAATTTCCGTGGGCGCAGCATCTGCAGATCGGACGAAGGGTGTACGAGCCATTGTCTGTTCGGCTGTCGAGCAGCGACACGGAGATCCCACTCAACGCTGACACAGCGACGACGAAGTCTTCTCCGGTCGAGCCAGGACCCGCAATGAGTCCACTCGCGTAGAGGTATCGGCGAACCGTCTGAGGTCCAAGGTGATTGGCTATGACCAGCCGACGAAAGTAGCTGTCCGAGGATTCTCCGTGGAATCGCCGCACGCGGATCGGAAGCTGTTGGAGCTGAGCGGGCAACACCTCGAACGTTGTCTTCATGACGCTTTCTTGCGTTTCGCCTTGATCGCTTGCGTGGGCGGCGGATTCGAGTCTGGGGTAGACAGTTGATCGATCAGCGCCGGAGTAATGCGTTCTGACCGCTCTGCCATGGCGACGATCGCAGCGGTGTGGACGATCTCAGCCAGTCTGCCGATGGAACCTCCCGTTCGTGCGTAGAGGACATCACCGCTGGCCGCGAGAGTGCCAGGTGGTTGATCGAGGAGCAGGAGGGTGGTCTCCATGGCGTCGAGGATCGCGGCCCACTCTGCGCGACCGTCGGCGGAGCCGTTGGTAAACGGACGCATCCGCAAGGTCTGGAATCGACCGGCGATCTGTTGGCCTCGGGTTCCGGAGAAGAGTCCGCTGGTCTCGACCTCGATACCTGCATAGATGAACGTAGCCGGGCATCGCTCGGCTAGGTGCTTGAGCGTGTCAGACGCGTCTGCGCCACTGCGGAAGTTTACGTTCAGGTTGTGAATCTCATCGACAATCACGAGTTCGGTTCGGAGAGTGGATATTACGTCGGCGACGGTGTTCGTGATCTCGGCGTGATTGCTCCGGAGGTTGATCGGTAGGCCGAGAAACTTCAGGAATTCTCCGACCATCATCTTCGGTGTCGCGGCCGGGGGGACGGTGACGTAGACGACCGGCATTCGATTCGCTGAATCCTGTACTGACCGCTTACGTCCGCTTTCCAACTCATAGAGCTTCCCGAAATTGGTGATCGCAGTGGTCTTGCCGATGGTCGCCGGGCCGCTGACGATCAACCCCTGCCGCGAATAGGCTCGATGCTCGTTGATTAGCAGCTTGCGCCGGGCAGCTTTCATGATCTCGACGAACTGCGGTGATTTGAGCACTCCGTTCCATGCGATGTGCTCACGGCGATCGCGTATCAGTGTCTCCTGCTCGGCTGAATCCAACGCCAGATAGTCCGTAAAGCTGGGCGTTACAGGCGGTTTCACGACAGTGCCGACGAACCGCTGCCAACCTTCCTTCGTGGTGAGAGGCAAATATGGTCCAGCGGACGGCCGATCGGTCATAGCAGTCCTTCCATGTCCTCGTTCGGGTCGAACGGAGTAATTGGTGCTGCCGACAGTCGGCGAATCGGCGCAGCGGGTGTGTTCGCAGGCTCCATGGCGACAGGTTTTGCCATCGGCTCGGCGGTGTCGGTGCCTGTTTGGGCGAGAGCTGTGGTGTTGCGCGCGAGAGCACGCTCGCTTGCTGTGCTGATGTCGCCGACTCGGTTGAGGAGATCTGCCGCATGCAGCGTTACGTCGGCTTCCGACGCCCTCGCTCCGCGGTTTGCCTCGATGGCCTTGTTGCGAGCCAGTTTCCACACGTCCTGCGACATGGCGCCGACGACCGGCGCGTTTACCCATCGCAACTGGATCCACTCGGTGCTGGCGCGTAACCACACGAAGTGGATGTTGTAGGGGTCCACGCGAACCTCCCATTTGCCATCGCGCGCATTTAGTCCGGAGCGACTGTGGCGGAGCGATTGCAACTCGGGCGCGTCGTAGGTGCGGTTGCCAATAGTGACGCCTTGCGCCTGGATTGTGCGCCATTGAACGTCGAGCATGCCGATATACACGTCGGGGGAGAAGGGCACGTGAACCTGCGGGTAGACCGCCTGCAGCGCTTGGAATATCTCGTTCGGCGTGAGTGTGTGCGCAGGGTTCAGTGGGTCGCGAAGTCCGTCATGCCGCCGGTTCTGCCAGATCGCAGCGACCCACTCATTGAGCAGTTCCTGGATCGCGACCAAAGGCCAAACCTGATCTGTGTCAATACTGCGTCCGCGATTGGCGACTGATCCGCCGGTGTATCCCACCGCGTACTGGCAGAACAGCGTGTTGATGGATCGGAACGTGCGCTCCACCATCGCCTTGTCGGTGGGTGTATACGGCGCTGAAGTGTTCAGTCCGATGCCGAATATCTCGCACGATCGAACGAAGTTCTCGGACAAGAATGTTCGACCTCGGTCGGTGGTAATAGTCTCCGGCACTATGTAGGGCCTGTCGTTTAGGAACTGAGTCCGTTCAGCGACGGGCATGAGCTTGCGTGAGCCCAGTCCGGTGTTCTTGATGTCGAATCCGACAAGGCCACCCGGGCGCGAAAGTTCGGGAACGAGGGTGTGCGCCAATGCAACCGAGATATCGATGCTTTTGCTCGCCACTGGCCGGAGCACAGCGGACATTATCGATCGTGTGGCGACATCGAGCATGATCGTCAAGTCGGCCTTGTACGGCTTGCCGTTTTCGAAGAGGACCAGGATGTCCAACGGCGTCGAATCGATCTGGACCTGCTCGCCGGGGCGGGTTGCTTTCATCGACTCCATCGCCCGGTCCGGCCGATTCGCCAGGCTGCGCCTAGTTGTTGCAGCGCCGAAAGTGTGCTTACCGTGAGACAGGTTGTCCAATAGGCGATACCAGGTCGCGTCCGACGGAAGCGGTACGTCTTCGGTGGAAAAGCGTTGTTGAATCAATGTCTTTGCCCGGTGAATCAGCCGAGAGCGAGTCCCAGTCGAGCCTTGCTCCTCTGCGGCGATGCATTCAACGACGACCTCGACGACACGAGAGTCGACGCGCCCTGTCGCCGTCGAGGTGCGCAAGGTGCGCTGATCAACAAGCCCGACGATTCCGTCACGGTCGAATGCGCGCAACTTTCGCCATACTGCGGCCACAGAAGCGGCGGCACCCAGCTCGCGAAGCTCCGCCGACTTCGACGCGACTCGGTCGCTTTTCGGCAGTGATACGTCGTACCGCGGATTCGGAGGGCCCCCGCCATCCGGCGCGGATCCGGTCAGAAGTTCGGTGAGGTGTCGATACCAGAACATCGCCCCGTCGCGAGCCTCCTCAGGCAGGACCGCGAGTCGGGCCACGGCCGCGGCAACCTTTGCAGAAGGATCGACACCACCTATTTCAAGCTCTGGCAATCGGGACAATTCGCCGACTCCGTAGGTGATGACGTTGTGGCCGTTGCGTTCTCGCAGCCTGACCGTGGCTGAATTGGTGGCGACTACTTCGTACTCGTCGCCGTCGACGCGAACTAACATGCCGACTTCGATGATCACGCTATTTTCCTCTCGGCCCAGACCAGCGACGATTTCGACAGCACGACGGCGAGGTTGGTTGAAAGTAGGTGCCGCCACAGGAGGTTGTAGATCAGCGGCAGCGCAGGCATGAAGCCGATCTGCTCGAGGCGATCACACGCGGCATCGAGAGGGCGCGGAACGCTGAACACACTGAGGATCGCCTCAAGATCGGCGTCGGGCACCCCCATCCATGGGCGGCTATAGGCACTGAGCAATGAAACATTGCTTGCTACAACAGGGTCGGGCTCAGACATGACGGAGTATTTCCACCCGATTGCTGCGCACAACTCAGCGGTAGCGGAGAACGTTCGTTCGACATCTTCATCGATGCGCGACGCCGGCCGTACGTCCACGAGCAATCCGTCCCCGTTGCGAAGCCGGGCGAAGTAGTCAGGCGCGTGACTGCTGGGACGGCTTCCCTTCGGCCATACGATCCACATTGGCTGCGAGCACAGATGCGTCGTGTCGGCGGCAAAATCCAGGAGCATGAGGTTCGTACGCTCGAACAGCGACTCGAATCCGACGTGCCCGGGGTTGGTAGCGGTCCAGTAGGCGCCGGCGTAGTTCCGCTTTCCTTTCCAGGCGGCAAAGTTTCGGACGGGTTCGCATCGTTCGAAGGGAATCGCCGCTGCCTCGCCGTCGGCGCGTGCGGCCAGTTGGGCGCCATCGCTGACGTAGAAGATCTCGGGCACATTCGAAATGACTGTCGGGACACCGCGATACGCGGCGGCGGAAGTCAAGCCAGGCATAGCCACCCCTCGGACTGGTAACGCTCGACAATGTCTGCTGCGAACCATAGTTGAGGGGTACGACAAGTTTAGGCGGCACTTGTGGTGTCCAATGAGAAGAAGTTGCTAATGTAGTTGCGACACAACGCAATCCGCATATTGCGGAAGCCAACGTCGAACGGGTGATGGTGGATGCAGTTGCCTGGCTCCGCCATCCGGTCCGGCGGATGTTGTCGACGGCTACGAATGCTTTTCAGGCGTCGACGCCGGTGGGAAGAAGCCTGGCAGGTTCTTGTCGATCAAATTCGTCAGTTCCTGGTCTGGATCGAAGGGCCATCCGTAGTAGCCGTGAACCCACGAGATCGCGCCGAAGATCGCTGCGACGGCGAGCCTGGTCAGCTGCACGAGATGATCGACGTCGACATGAAGTGTGGTGCCGATGTGCCCGGTATGGGGGACGGGTCGCCGCCGTGCTCTGAGCGTGTACAGCGTTGGGTGTGTTGCATTGCAGAGCAGCGTGTAGATGCCTTCGGCAACGGTCGTAGTGATCGACGAGCCGCCACGAGTTTCGAGCAATTCGAAGTAAGCCAGGACAGCCTCAGTCGGCTTAGGGCTGGTCTGCCCGTTGATCGTTCGCCCGTGGCCGAAGTCGGTGTCAGCGAAGACGTTCTTGATCTCGGTTCGTAGATCGGTGAAGGCCTTCTTCGCTTCAACGTGTCGGAGCGACGTCTCGCCCGCGATGTACTTCGCAGCCTTCTTCTCTTCCTCGTTACTAAGGTCGTTTTCGATGTACGCGCGCGCGAGCCGATCGAGCACGGGTGCGTCCGAAGGATTGTTGCCGAGAATCCAAACGGCTCGGGCGCAGTTCTCGAGGATCGACCGGACGAGCGGGTCGGGTGATGCGAACACCTCGCCGGTTATGTACAGGCCAGCGAGACCTCCGCAGTGTTGGGCGGCGAGTTCCAAGTACGACGCGACTGCCTCGCCGATTAGTAGCTGGCCCGCTGGACTACCCGACCCAACAAGCGCCAGCGCGTCTGCTCGGGCGGTCGAGGACAGCGTTGGGTTCCAGTGATGTTCGTCCGCGATACGGATAAAGGCGTTGCGGCACCCCTTGAGCACCTCGACGAGTTCGGCGAGCCGAGGCGGCGGAGCACTGGCTTCGTATGGCATCGCCGCAGCGTACCCGGGGCTACGCCGAGAGTCGCGCCAATTTCATCCGTGTGACTGTCGGGTGTGAGGCAATTCTGCGGGAGAGCATGTCTGTAGTCGCGGGGACGTGCCTGCTTCATCCTGAATGGTTGCAGCCGCCACTGTCAGGATGAGTGATTGGGTCGCAACAAGATTGCGTCAACTATCAAGTTCGGCGAGAAGTTATCAACAAGACTGCGAACTGACAGTGACAGCGTGGATTGATTCATCCGGTGCAATACGCAGGAGTTCAAGTTGACATAATGTCGATTATCGGCAAAACATTGACCAGTGCGTTTGCATCAAAGGATTTGTTGGCACTCTAGTTTCATGGCCCGTGGCGATCATCCCAAACGCACGCCGTTCTAGGGCGCGCTGATGCTCTTCGGTGCGTTCATGGCGTGCTGGCTCGCGGCGTCGGTCCACATCACCTGGCTCAGTGTTGCCATCTACATTCTCGCCGTTATCGTCGCCGCAGTCGGTTTCCTGCTGACGTTTCGTGACTATTCCTTCTGATCGATCACTTCCCTACCTCCAGCCTGACGGCACCGAAACGTCACTGTGACGAAATGGCGCAGGCGGGGGGGGCCCGCGCCTCTGTTCGTCGTTGTGTGCGTTGTGGGCGACAGCCCTGTACTCCCTCTACCTACACTGGCAATACGCAGGGCGTGCTCGGGACGCGAATATGCTCCTACTTGGAACCATTTCTTCTTGCGCTGCAACGCCCTTCATTCGCTTCGAACAGTCGCTGACGGTCGTCACCAGTTCTTACTGAACTCGTACCAATTTCTAGGGCTAGCTGGATGCTTGGATGCGGTTCATCCAGAGTCGCATCGTGTCGGTGAGGACCGCTGCCGATGTTTCGCTGTCGACCATAGTTCCGGCATCACTGGCTGCCAGACCGAGGGCAGTAGCGCCGATTCCCACCAGCGCGGCATCGAGTACTGCGTTTGCGCGCTCGTTGGTGGGATCGACCCCGCCCGCGTCGGCGAGGATTGATCGGATCATCATTTTGGCGACCGCCGAGAATGCGGTGAGTTGGTCGAACTGTTGCACGTCACGGCGGACCGCGACGATGTATTCCGCGGACAGCATCGTGTAGGACTGGTTGGCGCTGAACGTTTTCCACCACTGTGCAAACGCGTCCAGCTTGCTGTCGAGATCCACACCCGCACCGACCATTAGGTTTGCCAACTTGCCGAGCACCTGCTTGTAGTGGCAGCAGACGAACCGTCGGTTGGATGGTCCGTCACTGCTTCGATCGGCCGTGCCCTATCGTCGACGACCATGCGATAAATCGGATTGAGCGCTGCCGCCGGCCGCGTCTCGGCGCCGGCTCCCGAGACGTATCTCTGCGCGGTTGCCATCGACTCGTGGCCGAGGAGCTTCATCAGCGTGTAGACGCTGACGTTCTGATTCGCAAGCGCAGTTGCATAGGTGTGCCGCAAACCATGGACCAACGCACCTTTTTCGCGTTGTCCGTCCTGTCGGCCACGGCGCGACCGTCATCGTGCACTCCCGCGCCGACAGCGCCGCTGCACGCACCCTCACCCACGAGTTACGCGCTGGACCCGGACACGCCGTCAATGTGTTCGCCGACCTTGCCGATCCCGACGGGCCAACCCGGTTGTGGCAGGAATTCGACCGCGTGACAACCGATCTCGGCCTACCATCCGAACTGGATGTGCTCGTGAACAACGCCGGCATCAATGCCCGCGGAACGATCGACACACTCACCCCGACCGACTTCGACCGCCTCATCGCAGTCAATCAACGCGCACCGTTCTTCGTCACCCAGCACGCCCTGCCCCGCATCCGTGACGGCGGCCGCATCATCAACATTTCCTCCGGATCCGCCCGCTACGCCAGCCCGCACATCATCGGCTACGCCATGACCAAGGCAGCCATCGAAAACTTCACCCGCAGCATCGCCGTCCAGCTCGGCGGCCGCAATATCACCGTCAACGCGGTCGCCCCCGGCGTTCTCGATACTGACATGAATGCCGCGTGGCTACGACACGACGTCGATCAACCCCCAAGCGCGGCTCAGCACACCGCACTCGGCACACTCGCTGACCCCGCCGATATTGCAGCGGTCGTGGCGTTTCTCGCCAGCCCCGCGGCAAGAGCAATCACCGGCTGCGTCATCGACGCGACGAACGGCAACCGCCTGTGACGTTATGTCACGAATACAAGCTTCTTCGTACCGCACTCTCAAAACCAGCCCCTCCCCCACAATAAAATTCGCAACCGCGGATTTGGTGACGAACTGGCAACGCTTCGCAAAGTTGATCAGCCACGAGCTGCCGTTCGCCGACGTGCTCGAGGCCTACAAGCTGGCGACGACACCGGTGCCGCAGACAAAGTTGTCGTCACCTTCGACGACTGAGCCGGGCGATCAGTGGAGAATTTTCAATCCGACGACGCCGCCGACGATGAGTAGCAGCAATACGATCTTCGCCCACGAGATCGACTCGTCGCCGGTGGTCATCGCGTAGGTCACAGTCAGCACCGCACCGATACCGACCCACACCGAGTACGCGGTACCGATCGGAAGGCTCTTCATCGCATATGCCAAACCAGCCATGCTGACTACGAGACCGACAGTGAACACTGTCGACGGCGCCAGACGGGTAAATCCCTCCGACTTACCCAGCGCCGTGGCCCACACAGCCTCGAACACACCGGAAACAACCAACACCAGCCACGCAATGACGAACTCCCAAGCACCGTCTTGTCGCTGGTCGGGTACGGCGCGCTCGTCCGAGTGTCTGATCGACAATTGCAAGTTTAGCAAATCTAAGAATCGGTCAGCAGGCTCTTCATGGAGGCGTTCGTCTCAGCCCTGCAGTATCGGAGTCGGCGTGAGATCGTTGCCCGGTCCTCGGTCGGGTGGATGAAGTGCGGCTGCTTGAGCGGTTCCCCGGACTTGCCTACTTCGTCGGTCGGGAACCACTCGTAGAACCCAGCCGCGGTATCAAGCAGCGTCTCGGCTTGAAAGCAGCCCTATGCGAGGGCTTTTCGTGCAGCGCCTCGGCGCGCGCGTTGTTCATCCGAGCCCCGATCCTCGGATCTTTTGCCCAGAACGGGACCGATCCCCAGGTCAGATCTCGGAGCTGCCGCTGCGGATCGGCATCGTTCGGAGCGTCTCTTGGTTTGCGGGCCAGCACAATCGGCGCTTCTTGTCGGCGCCGCGTTGTAGTCCGGGCCAGCTCCTCATCCGCCAACTCCGGTGAGATTTGAAACGGCTCCAGCAACGTCGCTCGGCTCACCGTCGACGCATAGCGACCACACATGCCGACCGGCCTGCCAGAACGTGCGTACAGACACCTGAACCCGACCGGCCGTGAGCGGTCGGGTTCTATTCGGGGTAGGGATCAGAGGCAGGGCTGGCCGTCGATTCGCTTGCGGGGCAGCCATGTTGCCAGCGTTTGGCCGAGGGAGGCGACAAGTCGCTCACCGAATATGCAGAGCGTTTGCTCCCACGGATGGCCGAATGTGCCTGCGGTGAAGTCCGTGCGGAGGAAGATGTAGTAGTCCCCGTTCGGATATACCGGCACCCGCCACTCGGAGTCGTGGGCCGTCGCGAAGGCCGCGGCATCGAGCAGGTAGCCGTCATGCTGCCAGTCGAGAACAACAAATGTCGGATCGTCGTCGAATTCGGTGATGAAGCAGCGCAGCGCCTCGGCGTTGATCGCATCCAGTCGGGCCGCCCATCCGGGACCTGCCGGGTTGGCGAGATCGAAGGTCACCGAGGGCGTCGGCTCGCGGATCGCCGGCCAAGACTCGGACGTCGTACCGGCGCAGAAACCGAAGGTGTCCTTGAACGTCGACCAGTAGGCGGACCTGTCCTCGTCACCCAGGGCACTCCATCCCTGCGGCAGCGGATCGCCGAAGTCGAGCGTGCATCTCATCATGGGGTGATCATTCACTACGTGATGCGGTGCCCCGGTTGGGACCAAGGTCGTTTATGCGACACGTCCAAAGCAATCGAAATCCGATCGACCGCACGGCTCCGGGTGCGGGACTAGTGTCAATGCCGCGCAGTTAGCGTTGGTGGTTGGTTGTCAACCGTCGAGGATTTCGACGGTGATGGTGGTTGTGTAGTTGGTGCGGTCGGTGGGGCCTTTGGCTCGGTGTTTGGAGATGGCGCGTTTGACCACTCGAGGGCTCG
>JBBSKP010000054.1:0-24811 GCA_038256175.1 Mycobacteriales bacterium | reverse complement strand
TGATCACCCGACGCGGCTTCGGGTTTCACAGTCCCGACGCCGTCGTCGCCCTCGCCATGCTCAGCCTCGGAGGAGTCCGACCCCAACTACCCGGCCGAAAGACCCACGGTTAGAGCAGAAGAGCCCGAAAAGACTCACGGGCGGCGGAGCCGCCTACAGTTCTGACCTCACCACACTCGCCGCCTCGACCAGATTGCGCAGCGAAGCCTCGACCTCGACGTTGCCGCGGGTCTTGAGTCCGCAATCCGGATTCACCCAGAGCCTCTCGGACGGTACAGCTTTCAGCGCCGCCCGCAGCGATCCTGCGATCTCGTCGACACTGGGAACTCGCGGTGAATGGATGTCGTAGACACCCGGACCGACACCGAGGTCGAATCCGACAGCGTTGAGGTCGTCGAGGACCTCCATGTGCGAGCGTGCCGCCTCGATCGACGTCACATCGGCATCCAAGCGGGCGATGGCGGTGATCACTTCACCGAACTCGGAGTAGCAGAGGTGCGTGTGGATCTGGGTCGTGTCGGAGACACCGGACGTCGAGATCCGGAACGCGTCGACCGCCCAATCGAGGTATGCGGGCTTGTCCGCGGCCCGCAGCGGCAGTAGCTCGCGCAGAGCGGGCTCGTCCACCTGAATCACCCGAATGCCGGCCGCTTCGAGATCCACCGTCTCGTCCCGAATCGCAAGGGCGACTTGACGGGCAGTGTCGGCGAGCGGTTGGTCGTCACGCACGAACGACCACGCGAGAATCGTCACCGGCCCGGTCAGCATGCCCTTGACCGGCTTATCCGTCAGTGTCTGGGCGTAAGAGATCCATTGCACCGTCATCGGTGTCGGCCGCGTAACGTCACCGAACAGGATCGGCGGCCGGACACAGCGGGTGCCGTAGGACTGCACCCAACCATGCGCGGTTGCGAAGAATCCGTCCAACTGTTCGGCGAAGTACTGCACCATGTCGTTGCGTTCAGGCTCACCGTGCACCAAGACGTCGAGGCCCAACTTCTCCTGCAGCGCAATCACATCGGCAATCTCGGCTTGCATCCGGCGTACGTATTCCGCATCGTCGATCTCGCCGTTGCGTCGAGCGGCGCGGGCGATCCGGATCTGTGCTGTTTGTGGATACGAGCCGATGGTCGTCGTCGGCAACGCCGGCAGGTCGAGCGCTTCGGTCTGCTGCACTCGACGATCTGCGGCCGGGGCTCGGCGACTCGACTCCGGGCCGAGCGCGGAGAGCCGCGCCCGAACAGTGTCGTTGCTCAGTCGTGGGTCTGCGCGCCGACTGTCCAGCGCCGCACGCGATTCGGCGAGCGCGCCGGCTACGAGCTCCCTGCCCTGGCTCAGCGCCGCAGCGAGAACGGTTACCTCTCTGACCTTCTCGGTGCCGAACGAGAGCCAGGTGCGCAGTTCGTCATCGATGTCGTTCTCTGCTTCGAGGCTGTACGGAACGTGCAGCAGCGACGCCGAGGTCGAGACGGCGACCGAACCGGCACTGCCGAGCAGCGTGCCCAGCGTCGCAAGGGCGTTGTCGAGATCGGTGCGCCAGATGTTGCGTCCATCCACCACGCCGGCCACGATGTGCTTGCCGGCCAACGCTGGTATCGAGGCAAGGCCGTCGGCCGTGCCGGCGATCAGGTCGACGCCGATGCCGTCGATACCGGTCGATGCCAACGCGGGCAGGGCGGCGCGGAGGTCGCCGAAGTACGACGACACGAGGATTGCCGGCCTGTCTTCGATTGCCGACAGTTCGTCGTAGACGCGCGATACGGCTGCGATCACGTCGTCGTCGAGGTCCGTCACCAGTGCGGGCTCATCGATCTGCACCCACTCTGCGCCCGCATGAGCGAGCAGTCGAAGGAGATCGGTGTAGAGCGGGATCAATTCGTCCACCCGGCCCAGCGGCAGGCCAGCCCCGCCGACCGACTTGGACAGCAGTAGGAAGGTGATCGGTCCGACGACGACCGGTCGCGCCGGAATGCCCAGCGCAAGAGCCTCTTCCAGTTCGGCGATCAGCTTCTCGGGATGTAACGCGAACGAGGTCTCAGGGCCGATTTCCGGTACGAGGTAGTGGTAGTTCGTGTCGAACCACTTCGTCATCTCCATCGGTACCGTGCCGTCGTTGCCGCGCGCAGCGGCGAAGTAGCGGTCGAGACCATCGGAAATGCCGTCGTATCGCGGCGGTAGCGCGCCGAGCATGACGGCGGTGTCCAGGACGTGGTCGTAGTACGAGAAGGTTCCAACCGGGATCGAGTCGAGGCCGGCGTCGCGCAGTTCGGTCAGCCCAGCTTCGCGCAATGAACGACCGACAGCTGCGAGTTCGATCTGATCGATCCGCCCAGCCCAATACGACTCGATTGCTTTTTTCAGCTCCCGTCGCGGACCGATTCTCGGTATGCCAAGCACGGTTGCGGTGAATGTCACGGTTTCTCCATGGGGGTCTGGCTCGAGAGCCACCGCCGACACCCATGACAACTGCAGGAGCCCACACGGACACCGCAGAGGTCTGCGCGCCTAATCCACGAGGCGGTGACCGTTGGGTACGGCGTACCCAACGCAGTCGGCAGGTCTTCGGACTCGCGGGCTCTCGGCGTGTTGCCGAACCTAATGGCCGTCGCTTCCCAAGCAAGCGTGCTCAGTGCGTATGACGGCGGTCGTTCCTGCTTACCGCTGCGGGACAGTCCCGGATTTTCACCGGGTTCCCTCTCACTCGATCGCCCTTGACGGGAAATCGGGCTTCGACACCGGAGGAAGGCCTTCGGGGCTCCTCATGACCTGACCGGTGAACCAGCTGCAATGCGAGTATAGGCCCGGGGAAGGCCTCACCGTCGAGTCAGATTTCGTGTGAGCATAAGCCGAGGTAGAGCCGCACCTTCGCAACAAAATGCTCACATCGTGCAAAGTTCGGTGTGAAGTTCCGGAATACGGCATACGGCGATTACTCGAGGGCGCAGACACCGGTAGGTTAGGCCAATGTTTTCCAAAGTCTTGGTAGCCAACCGTGGCGAGATCGCTATCCGTGCATTTCGCGCCGCATATGAACTCGGTATCGGAACCGTGGCGGTCTTTCCGTACGAAGACCGCAACTCGGTGCATCGGCTCAAGGCCGACGAGAGCTATCAAATCGGGGAGAAGGGACACCCGGTTCGGGCGTACCTTTCGATCGACGAGATAGTCACCGCGGCCAAGAACGCGGGCGCTGACGCGATCTACCCCGGCTACGGTTTTCTCTCGGAGAACCCCGACCTTGCTGCTGCGTGCGCGGCTGAGGGCATCACGTTTGTCGGCCCGTCGGCGGAGATTCTCGAGCTGACCGGAAACAAGGCTCGCGCGATCGCGGCGGCGAAGGCTGCCGGGCTGCCGGTGCTGGCGTCGTCGGAACCGTCGTCGGATATCGATGAACTCCTTGCTGCGGCGAAGGACATGCATTTCCCGATCTTTGTCAAGGCTGTCGCCGGTGGTGGCGGTCGAGGCATGCGTCGCGTCGCCGAGCCGGCGCAACTGAAGGAGTCGATCGAGGCAGCTGCTCGGGAGGCGGAGTCGGCGTTCGGTGATCCGACGGTCTTCCTGGAGCAGGCGGTCATCGATCCGCGCCACATCGAGGTGCAGATTCTGGCCGATCAGCATGGCAACGTGATCCACCTCTACGAGCGTGACTGTTCGGTGCAGCGGCGTCATCAGAAGGTCATCGAGCTGGCACCGGCGCCGAACCTCTCCGAGGAGCTCCGCGCCAAGATCTGCGCGGACGCGGTCGCGTTCGCCAAGCAGATCGGGTACACCTGCGCGGGTACCGTCGAGTTCCTGCTCGACACTCGCGGTAACCACGTCTTCATCGAGATGAACCCACGGATCCAGGTGGAGCACACCGTGACCGAAGAGGTCACCGATGTCGATCTGGTGCAGTCGCAGCTGCGCATCGCGTCCGGGCAGTCATTGGAAGAGCTTGGCCTGAGCCAGGATTCGATCGTGCTGCGCGGGGCGGCGCTACAGCTGCGGATCACGACCGAGGACCCGGCGAACGGTTTCCGACCCGACACCGGCCGCATCACGGCGTATCGGACCCCGGGCGGTGCCGGGATTCGCCTCGACGGCGGCGCGAACCTCGGTGCCGAAGTCGCCGCCTACTTCGACTCGATGCTGGTCAAGCTCACGTGTCGTGGAAGGGATTTCCCGACCGCGGTTGCGCGGGCACGACGTGCTGTCACGGAGTTCCGCATCCGTGGGGTGTCGACGAATATCCCGTTCCTGCAGGCGGTTCTCGACGATCCGGATTTCCGGGCGGGGCGCGTCACGACGTCGTTCATCGAGGAACGCCCACAACTCTTGACGTCGCGCAGCTCTGCGGATCGTGGCACCAAGATCTTGACCTACCTGGCCGATGTGACGGTGAACAAGCCGCACGGTGAGCGGCCGTCGAAGGTCTACCCGGCCGACAAGCTACCGGCAATCGATCTCGAAGCGGCGCCGCCGGCCGGATCGCGGCAGCGGTTGCTCGAGCTCGGCCCGGAAGGTTTTGCGCGGGCGTTGCGCGAGCAGAAGGCGCTCGGGGTCACCGACACGACCTTCCGTGATGCGCATCAGTCGCTGCTGGCGACGCGGGTGCGCACGACCGGATTGGTCGGTGTCGCAGGCCATGTCGCGCGGCTGACGCCGGAGCTACTGTCGATCGAGGCATGGGGTGGCGCGACTTACGATGTGGGACTTCGCTTTCTGCATGAAGACCCGTGGGAGCGCTTGGCGACGTTGCGCAAAGCGATTCCGAACATCTGCCTGCAGATGTTGTTGCGCGGACGAAACACGGTGGGCTATACACCCTATCCCGAGGCGGTCACCCGGGCGTTCGTCTCGGAAGCCACGGCAACCGGGATCGATATCTTCCGTATCTTCGATGCGCTCAACAACGTCGATCAGATGCGTCCGGCGATCGACGCGGTCCGCGAAACCGGTACTGCTGTAGCGGAAGTGGCGCTCAGCTACACCGGCGACCTGGCGAACCCGAACGAGACGCTCTACACCCTCGATTACTACCTCAAGCTGGCCGAGCAAATCGTCGAGGCGGGTGCGCATGTACTTGCGATCAAGGACATGGCTGGGCTCTTGCGCGCGCCTGCCGCCACGACACTGGTGACGGCACTGCGGAAGAACTTCGATCTGCCGGTGCACGTGCACACCCACGACACTCCGGGCGGGCAGCTCGCGACGTATTTTGCGGCGTGGCAAGCCGGCGCGGACGCGGTCGACGGTGCGAGTGCTGCGATGGCGGGCACCACAAGTCAGCCGGCGTTGTCGGCGATCGTTGCTGCGGCGGCGCATACGGAGCGGGACACGGGCTTGGATTTGCAGGCGGTGTGCGATCTCGAGCCGTACTGGGAGGCGTTGCGCAAGGTGTACAAGCCGTTCGAGTCGGGGCTTCCCGCTCCGACCGGGCGGGTGTATACCCACGAGATTCCGGGTGGGCAGTTGTCGAATCTGCGGCAGCAGGCCATCGCGCTGGGGCTCGGTGATCGTTTCGAAGAGGTCGAAGCGAAATATGCTGCGGCAGACCGACTTTTGGGTCGGTTGGTGAAGGTGACGCCGTCGTCGAAGGTGGTCGGTGACCTGGCATTGGCGCTAGTCGGCACGGGCGTCGACGTCGAGGACTTCGCGGCCGAACCCGCCCGCTACGACATTCCCGATTCCGTCATCGGCTTCTTGCGCGGGGAACTGGGCACTCCGGCCGGTGGGTGGCCGGAACCGTTCCGCACCAAAGCGTTGGAGGGTCGTGGACCGGCGAAGCCGGTGACGCCGTTGACCGCGGAGGACGAGGCCGGATTGGCGGGGACGTCGAAGCAACGGCAAGCCACGTTGAATCGGTTGCTGTTCCCTGGCCCGACGAAGGAATTCCTTGCCCACCGTGAGACCTACGGCGACACGTCGGGGTTGTCGGCGAATCAGTTCTTCTACGGTCTGCGTCGTGGTGAGGAACATCGGGTGACGTTGGCGCCGGGTGTCGTCCTGCTCATCGGGCTCGAAGCGATTTCCGAGCCCGACGAGCGGGGTATGCGCACGGTGATGTGCATTCTCAACGGGCAGTTGCGTCCGGTGTTGGTTCGTGATCGGTCGATCTCGTCGGAGATTCCGGCTGCGGAGAAGGCGGAGAAGGGCAACCCGGGACATATTCCGGCACCGTTTGCTGGTGTTGTGACCCTCGCGATCAAGGTCGGCGACAAGATCAAGGCTGGCGATACTGTCGCGACGATCGAGGCGATGAAGATGGAAGCCGCGATCACCGCACCGCGGGGTGGCACCGTGAGCCGGCTGGCTGTCGCAAACGTCGCGCAGGTGGAGGGTGGCGACCTGCTCGCCGTCATCACCACAAGCGAGGAGACCAGCCCGGAATAGGGGAGTCGCTGTGACACGGATCGTCGCCGGTGTGGCGGGCGGGCGGCGACTGCGAGTGCCGCCCGCGGGAACACGTCCGACCTCCGATCGGGTGCGCGAGGCGCTGTTCAGCGCACTTGTCAGCCGAATGGACTTCGACGGGCTTCGCGTTCTCGACTTGTATGCGGGGTCCGGTGCTCTCGGCCTCGAGGCGCTCTCGCGGGGCGCGACGGACGTCCTCCTTGTGGAGTCGGACCGCCGGGCAGCGGCCGTGCTCGAGCAGAACATCGCGGACGTGCGGTTGGCAGGCGCCGTCGTGCGGGTTGCGCCTGTCGCGACCGTGCTCGGCGGTTCTGCGGGGAAGCCGTACGATTTGGTGTTCTCCGACCCTCCGTATGTGGTCGCGGACGAGGCCGTGATTGCCGATCTCGAGGCTCTGCTGACGAACGGCTGGATGGCAACGGGTTCGGTGATCGCGCTGGAACGGTCGTCGCGCTCACCGGAGACTGCGTGGCCGTCGGGTTTCGAGCCACTCCGGGTGCGCAAGTATGGCGAGACCAAGATCGAGCTGGCCAGCGTCGAGCTCGCGGATCCTGATAGCGTCTGACCCCATGACAGGTGCGGTCTGCCCCGGTTCGTTCGATCCGGTTACCAATGGTCATCTCGATGTGATCAGTAGAGCTGCCGCGCAATTCGACGAAATCCTCGTCACAGTGATGATCAACAAGTCCAAGCTGGGCTTGTTCAGCATCGAAGAGCGCATCGACATGCTGCGCGAAGCCACGACCCATCTGCCCAACGTTCGGGTCGAGGCATGGCACGGACTGCTCGTCGATTTCGCAAAGGCGCAGGGAATGGCGGCGATCGTGAAGGGCCTTCGGGGCGCGAACGACTTCGACTACGAGCTGCAAATGGCGCAGATGAACCAGAAGCTGTCCGGCGTCGACACACTGTTCATCGCGACGAATCCGACGTTCAGCTACCTGTCGAGCTCACTTGTCAAAGAGGTGGCAACATTCGGCGGTGATGTGTCCGAGATGCTTCCGCCCGAGGTCCACAAGCGGTTGCTCGAACGCCTTGCCGAGCGAAAAAGCGGATAACGCTGCGCCCTACATCGGATCGAGACCCGACACACCGGGGCGGGCAACACCGTAGTCACTTTCGGGCCAGGCAGACTGGACACGGACACATGCGCCACGATGCGGTGGCCCATGCGTGAGAAATTCCGCGCAGTTGAGGATTGGGGTCTGTTGTGTACCGGGTATTCGAGGCTCTCGACGAGTTGGTCGCGATCGTCGAGGAGGCGCGTGGCATCCCCCCCACGAGGAGTTGCGTTGTCCCTCGCGGCGATGTTCTCGACCTCTTGGACGATGTTCGCGAGGCACTACCAGGCGAGTTGGACGACGCGCAGGACGTGTTGGACCACCGCGACAAGCTTGTAGGGGATGCGCGGGCATCCGCGGAGCACACGGTCGGCAGCGCCAACTCGGAGGCGCAACATACGATCGAGTCGGCACGCGACGATGCCGACCGGATCTTGGCGGACGCCAAGGCTCAGGCCGACCGGATGGTCGCCGAGGCACGGTCGCACGCAGACCAGATGGTTGCGGACGCGAACGCACAGGCTGACCAGACGGTCACCGAAGGAAACCGTGAGTACGAGGCGGTCACCGGACGGGCACGTAGCGAGGCAGATCGCATGATCGACGCAGGCAAGGCGTCGTACGACCGGTCCGTCGCCGACGGTCAGGCCGAACAGGACCGCCTGGTCAACCAGGCCGAGGTAGTTCAGGCAGCCCACGCCGAATCTGCTCGTGTGATCGACGCCGCGCATGCCGAGTCGGACCGTTTGCGTGCCGACTGCGACCTGTACGTCGATACGAAGCTCGCAGAGTTCGAGGAGTTCCTCACCGGCACCATCAGGTCGGTCGGTCGAGGCCGTCAGCAGCTCCGGACCGGGACCGGTGTCCCGGACTACGCGGCCGAATACCAGCCGGGTCGGCGGGCGGCGCGCTAGCGCCCCTGTGCGTGATTTACCCCACTCTGGGGGGGAAAGCGCGCACAGGCGCGTAGCGCTTCCCGTACTGTTGTGTGGTTGCCCATTTCTGGATGGGCCATGCCGATAGTCACCCAGCCCGATAGTCACCCAGCCCGATAGTCACGGAGACCACTGCCATGTCCGCACGTTCCAATCGCCCACGCCATCAGTTGGCGGACGAGGGATTTGTGCTGGACACTCGCACCCTTGGCCGTCGCGCAGGATCGATGCGGGAAGTGCAGCGATCAGTCGTTGCCAAAGCGCGAATCGGACTCGACCTCATCGCCATCGATGTCGGCGCCGAGATCGAGCTCGATCTGAGGCTCGAATCGGTCTCCGAAGGTGTGCTCGTCACCGGGACCATGCGAGCCGACACCGTCGGTGAATGCTCGCGTTGTTTGGAGCCCTTCGGCGGCGCCGTTGCGTTGTATCTGACGGAACTGTTCGCCTACCCGGACAGCACGACAGAGAAAACGACCGAATCCGACGAGGTCTATCGGGTGGTCGACGACTATATCGACCTGGAACCGGTGATCATCGACGCTGTTGGGCTCGAGCTTCCGCTACAGCCCACATGCAGCGAAGACTGCCAGGGATTGTGTGCCGAATGTGGCATTCGCCTGGCGATTGCCGGATCCGACCATGCTCATGAGATACTTGACCCTCGCTGGGCTGGGCTCGCAGCCAAATTCGGTGCAGGATCCGCCAGCGATAAACGTGTGAAACAAGAAGCCGAGGAGAAGTAGAAGTGGCCGTTCCCAAGCGCAAAATGTCGCGATCCAACACGAGGTCGCGTCGCAGCCAGTGGAAGACCACTGTGCCCACCCTCATCACGTGCCCGAACCGTGGCTGTGGAGAGAAGACCCTCCCGCACACGGCGTGCCCGAACTGCGGCACCTACAAGGGCCGACAGGTCACTGCTGCCGTCTAGTTCTTCGACGCAGAGTGTGCTGTGACCAGCGAAATCAGTAGTAACGAGCTTCCGTCCGCAGGCGAATCGCCGGCGGACGGTGCTTTCGTGAGCGACGGCAACTATGAGGCGCTTCTCGAAGCTCTCGGCGTTCGACTCGAGCCGCTGCTGTTGACTCTCGCGCTCACTCATCGCTCCTTTGCGTACGAGAACGGTGGGCTGCCGACAAACGAGCGGCTCGAGTTCCTCGGCGACTCGGTACTCGGACTCAGTGTTACCGAGAAGCTGTACCTCGCCCATCCGGAAAAGTCGGAAGGCGAACTGGCGAAGCTTCGTGCCAGCGTGGTGAACATGCACGCGCTCGCCGAGGTCGCTCGCAATCTCGGTCCCGGTGGACTCGGCGCTCATCTGCTGCTCGGTAAGGGCGAGGAGCTCACCGGTGGCCGCGACAAGCCGAGCATCCTTGCCGACGGCATGGAGTCGTTGCTCGGCGCCGTCCACCTCGAACACGGCATAGAGACCGCTCGCAAAGTGGTCCTGTCCTTGTTCGAAGAGTTACTCGAGCGTGCCCCGAAAATGGGTGCCGGACTCGACTGGAAGACCAGCCTGCAAGAGCTCACGGCCGAGCACGGGTTCGGCGTCCCGTCCTACGAGATCAGCTCGACAGGACCCGACCACGACAAAGAGTTCACCGCGACCGTTGTCGTCGGTGGAAACCCTTTGGGCACCGGTATGGGGCGTTCGAAGAAGGAAGCCGAGCAGAAGGCCGCGAGCGCAGCGTGGAACACGCTGTCTCCAAACGCAACGTAGGCGCCCCTGCCGCATGCCTGAACTGCCCGAAGTAGAGGTCGTCCGCAGGGGTCTCGAAACGCACGTCGTCGGTTCCGTATTCGAGTCCATCGAAGTTCTGCACTCTCGTGCGGTGCGTCGTCACTTTCCTGGATCCGCCGACCTCGTCGGGCGGCTGACGGGGCAGCGCGTCGACGCAGCGGGTCGTCGTGGCAAGTTTCTGTGGCTCACGATGGAACCTGCGGGGGAAGCGCTCGTCGTCCATCTTGGGATGAGCGGTCAAATGCTCGTGCAGCCACCGGATTCACCGGTCGAGAAGCACGCTCGAGTCATCGCGACTCTCGATTCCGGTGCACAATTGCGTTTCGTCGATCAGCGTACGTTCGGCGGCTGGGCGGTGGCGCCGCTCGTCGACGTCGACGGGTCGATCGTTCCTGAGCCTGTCGCGCACATCGCCCGCGATCCGCTGGATCCATTCTTCGACGCCGAAGCCACCGTCGGCGTCTTGCGTCTCAAACACACCGAAATCAAGCGCGCTCTGCTCGACCAGACAGTGGTCTCAGGGGTCGGCAATATCTACGCCGATGAGGCGTTGTGGCGGGCGAAGATTCACGGCAACCGGCTGACGGACAAACTAACCCGGCCACAACTGCGAACCCTGCTCACGTCGGCGCACGCGGTGATGGGCGAGGCGCTCGCACAGGGCGGGACGTCGTTCGACTCGTTGTACGTCAACATCAACGGCCAGTCGGGCTACTTCTCTCGCTCGCTCGCGGCATACGGTCGTGAGGAGCAGCCATGCAGCCGGTGCGGTGCGCCGATCCGCCGCGAGAAGTTCATGAATCGCTCGTCGTATTCGTGCCCGCGGTGTCAGCCGCCGCCGCGCAACCTCGCCTAGCCCCGCCGAGTGCGCACCTTCCGTCGCCGTCTCTCGACGTTTGCCCCGGAAGGTGCACACTCGGCGGTGTATTTCGACGGCAAATGTGGTGTCGGAGAGCTAACGTCATCATCGGGGGCCGAAGGAGGAGCATCGATGCGCAAGCTCACGTACTACGTGGCGTCGACAATCGACGGATTCATCGCCGCCGACGATGGTTCGGTGGACTTCTTTCCGGTAGGCGGCGATCATGGCCCGGCCATCACGGCGCAGTATCCCGAGACGCTTCCGACCAAAGTGCGGGAAGCGCTCGGAATCGACAGTACGAACATCACGTTCGACACGGTGCTGATGGGTCGCAAGACGCACGACTTCGGCGTCAGGACCGGCACGGCCAGCCCGTATTCGCACCTGCGCCAATATGTTGTGTCGACAACGGTGTCCGAGATTCCGGATCCGGCGATCGAGCTCGTCAACGGTGATCCCCTTGCCAAGGTCCGCGATCTCAAGAAGGAGAAGGGCCTCGGCATCTGGCTCTGTGGCGGCGGCGAGCTTGCTCACCATCTACTGCCGGAGATCGATCAGATTTTCTTGAAGCTCTACCCGATCGTGCTCGGCGGCGGGCGCCCGTTGTTCGGAAAAGGTCCCGGTTCGCGCCAGTCGCGGAATTTCCACGTCACCACAAGTCGGGTGTACGACGACGGAGTCGCGTTCATCAAATACAGCCGACTCTGAACCTAGTCGGGAACGCCCCGGCGGAGTTCGTCGAGCCAGGTGACCGTCGCCGCATCGCTCGGTGCGCGCCAATCCCCGCGTGGGGACAGCGATCCGCCGGACCCGACCTTGGGCCCGTTCGGCATAGCCGAGCGTTTGAATTGGTTGCGCATGAACCGGTCCAAAAAGACTGAGAGCCAACGCTTGATCGTTGCGAGGTCGTACTCGTGTCGGCTGTCGAAGGGGATCAGATCGGACCAGGCGCCACGGGTGCGGTCGCTCCAGGCTTGGTGTGCGAGGTAAGCGATCTTGCTCGGCCGATAACCGAAGCGGGTGAGGTAGTACAGGAAGAAGTCGTGCAGTTCGTACGGTCCGATAGCGGCCTCGGTATCTTGCACGGCGTTGTCGTCACCGGCCGGAACGAGCTCGGGGGAGATGACGTCGTCGAGGATGGCCTGCAACACCTCCGACGTCTCGTCCGAGTACCGCTGGGAGGTGATCATCCAGCGAATCAGGTGTCGGATCAACGACTTCGGCACCGAGCCGTTGACGTTGTAATGCGACATCTGATCGCCGACTCCGTAGGTGCACCAACCGAGCGCGAGTTCGCTCAGGTCGCCGGTGCCGAGCACGAGTCCGCCATGTTGGTTGGCCAGCCGGAACAGATGCGACGTGCGTTCACCGGCTTGCACGTTTTCGAAGGTCACGTCGTAGACCTGGTCGCCGTGTGCGTACGGATGGTCGAGGTCGCGCAGCATCTGCATACACGAGGGACGGATATCTATTTCGGAAGCAGTGATACCCAACGCCGTCATCAGGGCATGCGCTCGGCCGAGTGTCGCTGTGCCGGTTGCGAATCCGGGCATCGTGTAGCCGAGGACGTTGGTTCGGGGTAGACCGAGCCGGTCCATTGTCTCCGCGGCGACCAAGAGCGCCAACGTCGAATCGAGACCGCCCGAGACGCCGATCACCACGTGCTCGATGCCGGAACTGCGCAACCTCGTCGTCAGTCCCTGTACTTGAATGCTCTCGACCTCCCGGCAGCGCGCATCGCGATCACCCGAATCGGCGGGCACGTAGGGGAAACGAGCGATATCGCGGCGCAAGCCAGCGGCCTCTGCTGGATGGCGAAAGTCGAACCGTATGCGCCGCAATGCCTTTGCCCGCTGTGCGAAATCACCGACTTGGTCGTTGAAGCTCGTGGTGCGCATGCGCTCCTGCCGCAATCGGTCCAGGTCGATGTCGGCGAACACCAACTGCTCGTCGGTAGCGAATCGCTCGGTGCGCGCGAGGAGTGAACCGTTCTCACAGATCAATGCGTCGCCGTCCCACGCCAGATCTGTCGTCGATTCGCCGAAACCCGCGCTGACATAGGCGTGGGCGGCGATGCAGCGAGCGGAGTGCGCGGTGCACAGTGCGCGGCGGTAGTCGGCTTTGCAGGTGGTGGCATTGCTCGCTGACAGGTTCGCGAGCACCGTCGCACCGCCCAGGGCAGCCCACGTGCTCGGTGGAATCGGCACCCAGAGATCCTCGCACACTTCGACATGCACGGTGAAGCCGTCCAGCCCGCGTGCCTCGAAGACGAGGTCGGTACCGAAGGGCACGTCGCGACCGAGGATGCGCGCGGTGTCGAAATGCGCGTCGCGCGCGGCAGCGAAATAGCGCTGTTCGTAGAACTCGCGGTAGTTGGGTAGATACGACTTGGGTACGACGCCGAGCACCAGACCGTCGTGCAACACGACAGCGCAGTTGTACAGCCCACCTCCGAGCGAGAGCGGAAGACCGACGGCGACCAGCGTCGACAACCCACGGCTCGCGAGCAGGACGGATTCCAGCGCGGTGAGACTTGCGTCGAGCAACGCATCTTGCTGCACCAGGTCGTCGAGACTGTATGCAGAAAGACCGAGTTCGGGAAACACCACGAATGCCGCACCGCCCGCAGCGGCCTGCCGAATCGATCCGATGGTGCGCTCGGCGCTGAATGCCGGGTCTGCGACCCGCACCGACGGCACGGCGACGGCCAACGTCGCGAAGCCGTGTGCGTAGGGCGAGTCGAACGTGTTCGTCGGGGTGCTCACGTGGGCACCGTAACCCAGCGTCCCGAGATCAGTCAGTATGAAGGCATGGATCCGGTGGTTGCGCTGCGCGAGATTGCATTCTGGCTCGAACGATCGCGCGCCGAGACCCATCGGGTCAAGGCGTACCGGAAAGCGGCCGACATCGTCGAGGCCCTCTCCGATGGTCAGCGAGCGGCGCACGCGAGGGACAACAGCTGGACCACGCTCGCAGGCATCGGTCCGAAGACCGGGAAGGTCATCACGCAGGCAGTCGCCGGTGGCGAGCCGGAGTACTTGGCCGAAGTGATGGCGGCCGCGGGGGAGATCGGCACGGGTGGTCGCGAATTGCTAGCGGCACTCAAAGGGGACCTGCACACGCACTCGAACTGGTCCGACGGTGGCAGTCCGATCAACGAAATGATGCGCCGCGCAGCGGCACTCGGTCACGAGTATTGCGCTCTGACCGATCATTCGCCACGGCTCACCGTCGCGAATGGATTGTCCGCGGAACGGCTGCGCAAGCAAGTCGACATCATCGCCGAACTGAATGAGGAACTCGCGCCCTTCCGGATCTTGACGGGCATCGAGGTCGACATCCTCGACGACGGTTCGCTCGACCAGGACGAAGGTCTACTCGCCGAACTCGACATCGTCGTCGCCAGCGTCCATTCGAACCTCCGGGCGGATGCGGACACAATGACCCGGCGGATGGTCTATGCGATCGCAAACCCGCATGTCGACGTACTCGGCCACTGCACAGGCCGGCTGGTCGAAGGCGGGCGCGGAACACGACCGGAATCGCAGTTCAACGCGCCCGTTGTGTTCGAGGCCTGTAAGCAGTTCGGGACCGCGGTCGAGATCAACAGCAGGCCCGAACGTCGCGACCCGCCGCGCAGACTGATCGACATGGCCTTGGAGACCGGCTGTTACTTCTCGATCGATACCGACGCGCACGCGCCGGGCCAACTCGACTGGCAGGGCTACGGATGCGAACGGGCGCAGGCTTGCGGTGTCGAAGCCGATCGGGTGATCAATACCTGGTCCGCGGACGATCTGCTTGCGTGGACGAGTAAATGACGTAAGGAGAGCGTAAATGCTGCCGGGCTGCCCGTAAGGGGACCGTAAGGGCGCGGGACGGGGCGATTTGCCGAGAGATGCTGCAATGCGGTCTGCCGAGCACGACAGCCGCGAACGTAGTCGAGAGGTAACCGTGATGGCTGATCTGGTGTCGACGCTATCGATCATCGGCGGCTTCGTGATCGCCGCGCTGGCGTTGCGTCGGGTCAATGTAGCGAAAGCGCCGCAGGGTCGTTGGATGATAGAGGGGTGAGTACAGGCCAAAGTCCGGGCAAACGTGGCGAGCTGCGCATCTATCTCGGCGCAGCGCCGGGCGTTGGCAAGACCTACGCGATGCTCGGCGAGGCGCATCGGCGTCTCGGTCGGGGTTGCGATGTCGTGGCGGCGATTGTCGAAACGCACGGCCGCGCACGGACGGCGGAGCTGTTGGAAGGCCTCGAGAAGGTCCCGCCGGTCTACATCGACTATCGCGGCACCAGGATGGCCGAACTCGACGTGGCCGCCGTGTTGCGTCGCCGCCCCGCATTGGTTCTCGTCGACGAGTTGGCGCACACCAACACTCCGGGCAGCGCGCATGAGAAGCGTTGGCAGGACATCGAAGACATTCTGCAGGCGGGGATCGACGTCATTTCCACTGTCAACGTGCAGCACCTTGAGAGTCTCAACGACGTGGTCGAGCAGATCACCGGGATAGTGCAGCGCGAGACGGTGCCCGACTCCGTCGTTCGTGCCGCAACCCAGGTCGAGCTGGTCGATATTACGCCAGAAGCGTTGCAGCGCAGACTTTCCCACGGGAACGTCTATGCGCCTGAGAAAGTCGATGCGGCGCTGAGCAACTACTTCCGACGCGGAAACCTCACCGCGCTTCGCGAGCTGGCGCTGCTGTGGCTTGCCGATCAGGTCGATGCCGCTCTCGCGAAATACCGTGCCGAGAACAAGATTACGGACATGTGGGAGGCGCGCGAACGCGTCGTCGTCGGTGTGACGGGCGGCCCGGAGTCCGAAACGCTTGTTCGGCGGGCCAGCCGGATCGCATCGAAGGCAAGCGCGGAGCTCATCGTGGTCCATGTTGTTCGGGGTGACGGGCTTTCTGGGGTTTCCGCGCCGCAGATGGGCAAGGTTCGCGAGCTTGCGTCCAGCCTCGGCGCCGGCCTGCACAGCGTTGTCGGCGACGATGTGTCGACCAGCCTCCTCGAGTTCGCGCGGGAGATGAACGCAACGCAACTGGTGATCGGAACCTCCCGGCGGTCGCGATGGGCGCGCATCTTCGACGAGGGCATCGGCGCTGTGACTGTGCAGCGGTCCGGGAAGATCGACGTCCACATGGTCACGCATGAGGAGGCCAATTCCGGCGTTCGACTGCCCGCAGTGACGCCGCATCGTCGTCGGATCGCGGCTTGGGCCGCATCGATACTGATCCCGTCGATCGTGTGTGCGCTGATGCTCGCATTCGTCGATCAGTACCTCGACGTGGGTGGCGAAGGTGCTGTGTTCTTCGTCGCCGTCCTGCTCGTCGCTTTGCTCGGTGGCGTTGCGCCGGCGGCTGTTTCGGCCATCGCCTCGGCCATGCTGCTCAACTACTTTTTCGTCGAACCTCGGCACAGCCTGACGATCGCAGAGCCGAGCAGCTTCGTCACATCCGCTGTACTCCTTGTGGTTGCGGTCGCGGTCGCGATACTCGTCGACGGTGCCGCGCGGCGTGCCAGGGAGGCGCGAAACGCGTCGCAAGAGGCCGAACTTCTTGCGCTGTTTGCCGGTTCGGTCTTGCGGGGCGCAGACTTACCTGCGCTACTGGAGCGTGTCCGGGAGACCTACTCGCAGCGTGCGGTATGCGTGGTGCACTCGACGGAAGGCATCATCGCAGCGGTTGGAGACAATCCTCCGCACGCCGCCGAGGGCGCTGACACCGCCGTCGAAGTGGGCGACGGGCAGTATTGGTTACTTCTGTCCGGTCGGCAATTGCATGCGCGAGACCGACGTGTTCTCGGCGCTGTTGCGAACCAGGCAGTTGGGTTGGTCCGGCAAGGTCAGCTCACGGAAGAGGCAAGCAAGGCAAAAGCTCTCGCCGAGGCGGACCGGCTGCGGCGGTCGTTGTTGTCAGCGGTCAGCCATGATTTGCGGACACCGCTGGCGGGGGCCAAGGCAGCTGTGTCGAGCTTGCGGAGCGACGATGTCGCATTCTCGCCCGAGGACACAGCAGAATTGCTTGCGACAGTGGAGGAATCGGTCGACCAGCTCACTGTCTTGGTCGGAAACCTGCTGGACTCTTCACGTCTGGCCGCCGGAGTCGTGCGTCCCGAATTGCGCCCGGTGTACCTCGACGAGGTCGCGCACCGCGCGCTCGTCGGCGTGGGGATGGGTACGCGAGGCTTTCGACGGGCAGGTGTCGACCGCATCAAGGTCGACGTCGGCGATACCGTCGTCATGGCTGACAGTGGGCTGCTCGAGCGTGTGTTGGCGAACCTCGTCGACAACGCGCTGCGGTACGCGCCCGACAGCGTGGTGCGCGTCGACGCAGCGCAGATCGGCGAGCGCGTGCTGATCACCGTTGCCGACGAAGGTCCCGGGATCGCTCGAGGAGCGCAGGATCAGCTCTTCGATGCGTTCCAGCGCCTGGGTGATCAGGACAACAGCAGCGGCGTCGGCCTGGGCCTCTCAGTGGCACGCGGGTTCGTCGAGGCGATGGGTGGAACGGTGCAGGCCACCGATACCCCGGGCGGAGGACTTACGATCGTGGTCGATCTTGGCGCGGTTACGGGGGAGGAGGCGCGATGACAAGAGTCCTGGTTGTCGACGACGAGCCACAGATCCTGCGCGCGCTCCGGATAAATCTCTCCGTCCGCGGCTACGAGGTGACGACTGCGGCGACAGGTGCAGGAGCACTTCGGGCCGCCGCAGAGAAGCATCCAGACGTCGTCGTACTCGATCTCGGACTGCCCGATATCAGCGGTATCGAGGTGCTTGCCGGGCTACGCGGCTGGTCGACGGCCCCCGTGATTGTGCTCTCGGCACGAACCGACTCTGCCGACAAAGTCGAAGCACTCGACGCCGGCGCGGACGACTACGTCACCAAACCCTTTGGCATGGACGAGTTTCTGGCCCGTTTGCGCGCCGCGGTCAGACGCGGTGCCGCGGCCGTCGACGCGGACGAGCCGGTTGTGGTCACCGACTCGTTCACCGTTGATCTGGCTTCGAAGAAGGTGATCAAAGACGGCGCCGAGGTGCACTTGACGCCGACGGAGTGGGGAATGCTCGAAATGCTCGTCCGTAACCGGGGCAAGCTGGTCGGCCGCAAGGAGCTCCTGAAGGAAGTCTGGGGCCCCGCGTATGCGACCGAAACCCACTATCTGCGCGTCTATCTGGCGCAGCTACGCCGCAAACTCGAGGTCGATCCGTCGCACCCGAAACATCTGTTGACCGAAGCGGGAATGGGCTACCGCTTCGCGGAGTAGCTGCCACAATCGAATGTGTGACCGATGTGATCGACGTGCTCGACGGCGAGATGCTGATCAGCTTCTGCGTCGATGACCTCATGCGGTATCACGGTCCGGAAGCTCCAGGTGGCGTCGCGCACGCGGTCAAAGTCCTCCAACGCGCACTTCCTCTGCTGTCGCCGGATGGACCCGTCCAGCGCCGCGAGGTCGAAGTCAGCACCGCTCATCCCGGTCCGGGTGTGCGCGACACGTTCGAAATGGTGCTGCGCGCGGTGACCGGCGATCGATACACAGTCGACCCGGAGCTCGAACGTGGCGACCGCGGACCGACATTGCAATGGTTTGTGTTCCGCCTGAGCTATCGCGACACGACAGTCACGCTGCAAGTGCGGGAGGGATTTGTGCCGCCTGAACTGATCGTCCTCGCGCGTCAGTCGCGGACCACGACCGAGGAAGCCCGGTTCGCTGTGCTCAAACGCGAGATGGCACAGCGGGTCCTGGCATCCTCGGCAGCGGATGTGTACGACGTGTGCGTGTGACTATCCGCTCACGTGAGACGCTTCGGCACCTGGCAGGATTGTGTGCATGACAGACCAGACTCCGACCACACCGACACCGACCAGCTTGTGGGTCGAGCGCACCGGAACGCGTCGCTACACGGGACGTAGTTCGCGCGGCGCGGAGGTGCTCGTTGGATCCGAGGATGAGCCAGGCGTCTTCACACCCGGCGAGTTGTTGAAGATCGCTCTCGCCGCGTGCAGCGGCTTGAGCTCGGACTTTCCCCTTTCGCGTCGACTCGGCGACAGCTACGACGTGACCATTCGAGTGTCCGGCGCGGCGGATCGCGAGAACGAGGTGTACCCCCAGCTCGACGAGGTGGTCGAACTCGATCTCAGCGAGCTCGACGAGGCGGCGCGCGAAAGGCTGCTCACCACGGTTGAGCGCGCTATCGACAAGGTCTGCACCGTCGGCAGGACCCTCAAGGCTGGCACGAAGGTAACTCTGGCGTTCGATATCGACGCGTGATGCAATGGTCCGCGTGACACGGACCAGTCGCCTCGTCGGCATTCTTGCGACGATCGGTGCCGGCGCTGCGTTGACCGTCGGCTCGCCCACGGTGGCGGGAGCGACGTCCGATCGGTGTGCGCACTGGGACGTCAGCACCGTTGCGGGCGGATACGACATGCTGGAAAACCTGGCGTTCGACCGGCGTGGTGGCCTGTTGCTGTCGGAAACGTCCCCGACCGGTCCCGGCGCTATCCAGCGTCTCGGTTCCGGGGGCGCGCGCAGCGTCGCCGTTGCGAAGGTGATGGGTGCCGGCGGCATCGTTGTTTCGGGTGATCGTGCGTTCTTCACAACTGGAAACACAACAGTCGCAGGCATTTTCGGAATTCCGAGCGGAACAATCGACGTCGTCGATCTCGATACCGGCGAACACACGACCTACGCGAAGGGTCTGGTCATGCCGAACGGGCTCGCGCAGCTACCCAACGGGGACCTGCTGACGACGCGAAACCTCGGCAACGCCACCGGCATCACGCGCATCTCTGCCGGCGGATCCGCGTCGCCACAGCCCTTGCGAACCGATCTCGGCACCGCCAACGGGATCGTCGTGGAGCCGGGCGGAAAGCGTGTGTTCGTGGACAACACCATCGAACCGACGACCGAGCTCCGCGTACTCGACGCCGATGATCTCGCCGGGCCTGCCAACTCGATCCCCTTGCCCGGAACCGGCCAGCTCAATATGGCCGATGACATGGCGATCGGTCCGGACGGACAGGTGTACGTCCCGCTCTTCGCCGCGGGCAAGATCCTGCGCGTGAACCCGGACACCGGAACATCCTGCGAGATCGCGACGGGTCTGCCGCTGACATCTGCAGTCGAGTTCGGCGCCGGGCCGGGCTGGGACCCGACTGCGCTGTACACGTCGGCGTACGACGGGACCGTCCACAAGCTGCTTCCGCCGCGCTAGTGAACACACGACTCACGGCTTGGGTGCACGGCGACGTTCAGGGCGTCGGATTTCGTTGGTGGACGCGTGCGCGGGCACTCGAATTGGGCCTCGTCGGACACGCAACGAACACGCGCGACGGCAGAGTGCTCGTAGTTGCCGAAGGTTCAGAGGTGCAATGTGCAAAGCTGCTCGCACTGCTTCGATCGGAGGCAACGCCGGGACGCGTGGACCTCGTTGTGGAAAGCTGGGGCAGCGCCAAAGGCGATATGACGGGATTCGAGGAGCGTTAGTGGCGCAATCAGCTCTGTGGCTCGACGGCAGGAAGGGGAGCCGGTGACTTCGGACGGTTCCAACGGGAACGACAGCAACGAACCCGCGAACGGTAGTGACGACGCAGGTGGAAGGCATTCCACCCCGCCGCCGTTGCGGCCGAATACACCGCCGCCGCTGCGGCCCAACACACCGCCGCCGTTGCGGCCGAACTCGCCACCGCCGCTGCGGCCGAATGCTGGCTCCACGCCGCCTCCGGAACCACCTGCGCCGGAAGAGCCTTCGACGGAATCACCTTCCACGGGATCACCTTCCACCCCGGACGAACAGGCCGCAAGCGTAGAGCCGCCCGCATGGGAGCCGCCGGCCGAGTTCGACCTACCGTCGACGTACCCACCGCCAGCGCCCTTCAACGAGCCGCCTTCCAACGAGCCTCCCGCGGCGGGACGCATCATCAGGCAGGAGCCGGGTGTCACTGCACCTCGCCGGCCGACTGTCGCCGAGTCCCGCGCACGCGACAAGGCTCGCAAGCAGCAGGCCGAATTCGCGCATGCGCAGGCGGAGGCAGCAGCGAAGCGGAAGAAGCGCAATCGTCGGTTGATCGGCGGCGGTGCGGTCGTCGGCGTCGTCGGAGTTGTCGCCCTCGGTTATTACGCCCTCAAGTCCGACGAAGTGACGGCGCAATGCACCCGGATCCAGAACGGCGAAGAGATCGTCGTCGAGGACAAGTACTGCAGCGGATCGCCGAATTCGAGCGGCATCTTCATCCTCGCGGGCAGCCAGTACCGCTATTACTACGGCGGGACGGGATCCATCGGTCAGCGACCGAGCGGTGGGACCACGGTAGCCCCGAAGGGTGCCAAGATCGCGACGAAGACAGGCACCACCGTCCAACGTGGCGGACTCGGCAGCAAGATCGGCGGCAGTGGTGGTTCGTAGCTGATGCGCAGAGTCAGAAGCGAGCCCCGCAAGGGTTGGCAAGGGATTGTCGAGGCGCAGGGGCTGATCTACGGCAGCCCCGCCCGCGACGCCGGGGGTTCGGCACGGCCGTACTGGGACGAGTCCGTGCACTACGAGTTCGAGATGGACGAGATCCTTGCGCTCGAGGCGGATGTCGAACTGCTGCACTCGATGTGTCTGAACGCTGTCGAGAACATCGTTCTCACCGAGCGGTACCGGGACTTTGGCCTGCCCGAGTGGAGTTGGCAGCCGATCGCTGATTCGTGGCGCCGATCCGACCCGCACGTGTACGGCCGTTTCGACCTGCGTTACGACGCACGCCGACCGGCAAAGTTGTTGGAGTACAACGCCGATACGCCGACAACCCTGCTCGAGGCCTCGATCCTGCAGTGGCACTGGTTGACCGATCTGTATCCGAACGACGACCAGTGGAATTCGTTGCACGAGAAGCTGGTCGGCCGATGGACCGAGCTTCGTGACGTGTTGCCCGCGCGAGAGCTGCACTTCTCCTGGTCCGAAGCCGATGCGTCGGGCGAGGACAACATCACCACCGCGTACATGCAGGAAACCGCGGCCGAGGCGGGGTTCGACACCATCGCACTCGCCATCGAAGAAGTCGGGTTCGACGCCGATCTGATCAGGTTCGTCGATCTCGCCGAAGCGCCGATCCAGTCGATCTTCAAGCTCTACCCGTGGGAGTGGGTGCTCGACGACGACTTCGGTAAGAAGGTCATCGCCGGCTTGCCCGCGACAATGTGGATCGAGCCACTGTGGAAGACGTTGCTCAGCAACAAGGCGATCCTCGCCGTGCTCTGGGAGATGTACCCGGGCCACCCGAACCTGTTGCCCGCCTACCTCGATCAGCCGAACGAGCTCACGGAGTACATTCGCAAGCCGAAGCTCGGTCGTGAGGGCGCCAACATGACGATCGTCGGTCCCGGTATGGAAACCGCCACCGGCGGCATCTACGGCGAAGAAGGCTTCGTCTACCAACTGCTGGACCCGTTACCGGAATTCGACGACATGCGGCCTGCGCTCGGTGCGTGGATCGTCGGCGACGAGTCCGCGGGACTGGGCATTCGCGAAACTTCGGGACTGATCACCGACGACGGCGCAGCCTTCGTCCCACACCGCATACCGCAAAAGTGAACGGAGACAACGCATGATGACCACCACTCTGGCGCTCGAGTCGGGCTATTGGGGATCGCTTGGTAGGGGAGTGTGGGCGATCGTCCTGTACGCGATTGTCGGCCTGGTGCTGATGACCGTCGGCTTCTACGCCATCGACCTCACAACGCCGGGCAAACTGCGTGAACTGGTGCGCGAGGGCAAGCCCAACGCCATTATCGTGTCGGCGTCCGGGATGATCAGCATGGCCTTCATTGTCGTACTCGCCATCTATTCATCGTCGGGCAAGCTCGAGGAAGGGCTGATCGCCAGCGCCATTTTCGGGCTCGTCGGGATTATTGCGCAGGTCGTGTCGGTCCGGGCAATCGAATTCGTTCTCGGCATCGAGATCGGCAACGTCTTGCGTTCGCCGACATACGTTCCTGACGTGCTTGTCGTTGCCGGAGCGCACTTTGCCCTCGGACTCGTTGTCGCGGTGGCCATTCTGTAGCCTGCCCACCCGCTCGACCCAAGCCGCGACCGCGTCCTGAATGGACGCGGTCGCGGTCATTTCTGGATGTAGATCCGCTGACCGTAAAGAGAACGTTAAGGCGCCTCCGGTGAGCGCTAAGGACCCGTCAAGGCGCGATCATGCGGCCCCGGCACGAGATTGACTCCGTTGTCTGCAGTGCGAAATCGACTGACAACAGTCACCTACAAACTTGGGGAAACAACAATGTCTGCCCTCATATTCGTCGCGCTCACAGTGGCGGTATTCGCCCTGCTCGGCCTGATCCAGCGGGCGGTCGAGCGGCTGTGAGCTTCGACAACATCGTCGGGCTCGTGCTCGCGATACTGCTCGCCGTCTTTCTGGTCGGCGCATTACTCTTTCCCGAAAGGTTCTAGTGAGTACTACCACTGCTGGGATCTTGTTCAGTGGATCCCTCGTGCTCGCCCTGGTCCTGGTGCACAAACCATTGGGCGACTACATGTATCGCGTGTACAGCGGCGATAAGCATTCGCGTGTCGAACGCGTGATCTACCGAGTGATCGGGGTCGAACCAGGGGCCGAGCAGACGTGGGCTGTGTATGCCCGCAGCGTGCTTGCCTTTTCGGCCGTCAGCATTCTGTTCCTGTTCGGATTTCTGCTGATGCAGCAACACTTGCCGCTGCATCTGTCTGACCCGGCGACCGAGGTGACCCCGTCTCTCGCGTGGAACACCGCGATCAGCTTCGTCACCAACACCAACTGGCAGGCCTATTCGGGTGAGTCCACGATGGGCCACCTTGCTCAGATGTCCGGACTTGCGGTGCAGAACTTCGTTTCCGCCGCAGTCGGTATGTCCGTCGCTATCGCGCTGGTTCGCGGATTCGCGCGTAGGCACACGGGCGACCTCGGCAACTTCTGGGTCGATCTTGTCCGCGGAACAATTCGTATCCTGCTGCCGATCGCGGCCGTCGCCGCCATCGTTCTCGTTGCCGGTGGCGTTATTCAGAACTTTCACCTGCACACGCAGATCGTCGACTCGCTTGCAGGCGTGAAGCAGACGATCACGGGCGGCCCCGTTGCGAGCCAGGAAGCCATCAAAGAACTCGGCAACAACGGTGGCGGCTTCTACAACGTCAACTCGGCGCATCCGTTCGAGAATCCGACGACCTGGACGAACTGGCTCGAGATTTTCCTGCTGCTGGTGATCAGTTTTTCGTTGCCGCGCACCTTCGGTCGGATGGTCGGCAGTAAGAAGCAGGGCTATGCGATCGTCGCGGTGATGGGCACCATTGCGATCACCAGCCTCGCCCTGATGAGTTTCTTCCAGCTGCAGCACCACGGAACCGTTCCGACCGCGGTCGGTGCGTCGATGGAGGGAGTCGAACAGCGATTCGGTGTGGCGAATTCGGCGACGTTCGCCGATGCCACGACCTTGACGTCGACGGGTGCAGTCAACTCGTTCCACGACTCGTACACGAGCCTCGGCGGGTTGGTTGCGATGTTCAACATGCAGCTCGGTGAGATTGCTCCCGGCGGTGCGGGCTCGGGTCTGTACGGGATGCTGATCCTCGCGGTCATCACCGTGTTCGTTGCCGGGTTAATGGTGGGGCGGACCCCGGAATACTTGGGCAAGAAGATCACCCCACGCGAAATCAAGCTGGCCGCAGCGTATTTCCTCGTGACCCCGTTGATCGTTCTTGTCGGTACGGCCACCGCGATGGCACTACCTGGTCAGCGAGCTGCGATGCTCAACACCGGCCCACACGGATTGTCAGAGGTGCTC
>JBBSKP010000053.1:0-24960 GCA_038256175.1 Mycobacteriales bacterium | reverse complement strand
CGACGGGTTCACCGTGCTGCTGATCGAACACGACATGCGACTTGTCATGGGCGTCACCGACCGCATCGTGGTGCTCGAGTTCGGCAAGAAGATCGCCGACGATCTGCCTGCGGCGATCCGGGAGAACTCGGCGGTGATCGCTGCGTACCTCGGGGTGCCGGACGAGGCGAGCGAAGAGTCTGACGAGGCGAGCGAGGCGACGGGGAAATCTGACGAGGCGACTGGAGATAACGATGTCACGTCATAGGAAGCCCGACGGCGAGTCGAGCAGCGGGGCAGAAGGATCGATTCTCGAGATCACCGACATGGTGGTCAATTACGGGAGAATCCAAGCACTGCACGGTGTTTCATTGCGGGTCGAGCATGGTGAGCTCGTCACGTTGCTCGGCGCGAACGGTGCGGGCAAGTCGACCACGATGCGTGCGCTCTCCGGTCTGTTGCCGTTGACTCGCGGCAAGATCGTCTTCGATGGTGCCGACATCACGCACATGAAGGCGCACGATCGCGTCAAGGCCGGCATCATCCAGGCTCCTGAAGGCCGTGGTGTGTTCCCCGGCATGACGGTGCACGAAAACCTCGATATGGGGCATTACGCCCGAAAGTTCGAGTCGAAGGCTGCCTACAACGAATGCCTCGCGTGGGTGTTCGAGCTCTTCCCACGGCTCGAGGAACGTCGCACCCAGGTCGGCGGAACGCTCTCCGGCGGCGAGCAGCAAATGCTTGCCATCGGTCGGTCGCTGATGGCTCGACCGAAGCTGCTGCTGCTCGACGAGCCGTCGATGGGTTTGGCCCCCATGATCATCGCGCAGATCTTCAAGATCATCACTGAGATCAACTCGCGCGGCACCACCATTCTGTTGGTCGAGCAGAATGCGCAGCAGGCCCTCACGCGCACCGACCGCGCCTACATCCTCGAGACCGGGGAAGTGACGAAGACTGGATCCGGCATGGAGTTGCTCGCGGATCCCGCGATCAAGGCGGCGTATCTCGGCGTTGGGTAGGCGGCTTCGCCGCTCGTGAGTCTTTTTGGAGTCCAGGTCCTCCGAAAGGACTCACGGGGGCCGGAGGCCCTCTCTGTCGGTGGGGCTCCCTAGACTCACTCGGGTGAGCCCCTCGCCGACTGCGCAACACACCGATCCGTCCGCCGCCGAGACTTCGAAGCGGCCGACATTGATGCTGCTCGACGGGCATTCGCTGGCATTTCGGGCCTTCTTCGCGCTGCCTGCCGAGAACTTCAAGACGCAGAGTGGGCAGACCACCAACGCGGTGTACGGCTTCACCGCGATGCTGATCAACATCATGCGTGACGAGGCGCCGACGCATATTGCCGCCGCCTTCGACGTGTCGCGGCAGACTTTCCGCGCGGAGGCGTATCCGGACTACAAAGCGAACCGGAGTCGGCCGCCGGACGAGTTTAAGGGGCAGGTCGAGCTCACCAAAGATGTGTTGGGCGCCATGGGAATTCCGGTGATGGCTCAGGCCGGGGTCGAGGCGGACGACATCATTGCCACACTCGCGACCCAGGCCGAGCCGCTCGGGTATCGGATCCTCATCGTCACCGGCGACCGTGACGCGATTCAGCTGGTCAACGAGAACGTCACCGTCCTGTACCCCAAGCGCGGGGTCTCGGAGATGACGCGGTTCACTCCGGACGAGGTGCAGACGAAATACGGCCTCAGTCCGACGCAGTACCCGGACTTCGCGGCCTTGCGTGGCGATCCGAGTGACAACTTGCCCGGCATTCCCGGGGTCGGCGAGAAGACTGCTGCTAAGTGGATTCGTGAATTCGGGAGTCTCACCGAGCTGGTCGATCGGGTGGACGAGGTGCGCGGCAAGGTGGGAGATTCCTTGCGCGAGAACCTCTCTCATGTCCTGATGAACCGACAGCTCACCGAGCTACTGCGGACAGTTCAGTTGCCGTATACCCCGGAACAGCTCGAGCACGGTGCGTGGGACCGCGACAAGATTCATCAGCTTTTCGACGATCTCGAATTCCGCGTGCTGCGTGATCGGCTCTTCGAAACGTTGGCGTCCGCAGAGCCCGAGGCAGACGAAGGCTTCTCCATCAGCGGCGGCGCGGTTGCCGTCGACGGTGTCGCGGATTGGCTTGCGACCCACGCGTCCACCGGTGTGCGCAACGGGCTATCGATCGTCGGCACCGGCACCCCATACGGCGGTGACGTCACGGCCATCGCGATCGCTGCCTCCGATGGGGAGGGTGGATATATCGACTTCGCCACCTTGACTCCCGCCGACGAGGCGGCACTCGGCGCCTGGCTGGCCGATCCCGCGCAGCCGAAGGCGCTGCACGAAGCGAAGGCTGCGATGCACGCCCTGCGTGGGCGCGGGTGGACGTTGGGTGGATTGGTCACCGACACTGCGCTCTCGGCGTATCTGGTCCGGCCGGGGCAGCGAACGTTCAACCTCGACGATCTGTCGTTGCGCTACCTCCGCCGGGAACTGCGGGTCGAGAAGTCGGACCAAGGCCAGCTGTCGCTCCTCGATGACGAGGAAGAGCTCGGCGCGGCCGCTGCGGAGACGGAGATCCTGCGCGCTCAGGCAGTCGCCGACCTCGCCGAGGCGTTGGACACCGAGTTGGTCACGATCGAGTCGGTGCCATTGCTGGAAAAGATGGAACTGCCCTTGCTTTCCGTGCTCGGGGAGATCGAGGCGTCGGGCATCGCAATCGATCTCGACCACTTGCACGATCTGCAGAGCAAGTTCGCCGACGAGGTCACGCGGGCGGCCAACGAGGCATACGCGGTCATCGGTAAGCAGATAAATCTCGGTTCACCGAAGCAGCTGCAGGTTGTGCTGTTCGACGAGCTCGACATGCCGAAGACCAAGCGGACGAAGACCGGTTTCACGACCGATGCCGACGCGCTGGAGGGTTTGTTCGAGAAGACGCAGCATCCGTTCCTCGAACATTTGCTTGCCCACCGCGATGCGACACGGCTCAAGGTCACCGTCGATGGGCTGCTGAAAGCGGTATCGGACGACGGCCGGATTCACACCACGTTCAATCAGACAATCGCGGCAACAGGGCGTCTGTCCTCGACCGAGCCGAATCTGCAGAACATCCCGATCCGCACCGATACGGGGCGGCAGATCCGAGATGGATTCGTCGTCGGTGCCGGCTACGACATGCTCATGACCGCCGATTACAGCCAGATCGAGATGCGGATCATGGCTCACCTGTCCCGCGACGAAGGACTGATCGAAGCCTTCAACACGGGGGAGGACCTGCACACGTTCGTGGCGTCGAAGGCGTTCGGCCTGCCGGTCGCGGAGGTCACGCCCGAGCTGCGACGCAGGGTCAAGGCGATGTCCTACGGACTTGCGTACGGCCTGAGTGCGTACGGCCTCTCGACGCAGCTGAAAATCAGCACCGAAGACGCGAAGGAGCAGATGGAAACCTACTTCTCCCGTTTCGGTGGAGTGCGTGACTACCTGCACGAGGCGGTCGACCAGGCGCGGAAGGTCGGCTACACCGAGACGCTGTTCGGACGGCGTCGCTACCTTCCCGATCTCACCAGCGACAACCGGCAGCGACGCGATGTGGCCGAACGCGCGGCACTGAACGCGCCGATCCAGGGCACCGCAGCCGACATCATCAAGGTCGCGATGATCAACGTGCACAATGCGCTTGCCTCCGCCGGTCTCCGCTCGCGGATGCTCCTGCAGATCCACGACGAGCTCCTATTCGAGGTCGTCGATTCGGAGCGTGATGAGGTCGAGAAGCTGGTCCGCGAGAACATGGCGTCGGCGATCGACTTGTCTGTTCCGCTCGATGTTTCCGTCGGAACCGGCCGTAGTTGGGATGCCGCAGCGCACTGACGTCGGCCCACATGCACCACATGCAACAGCAGCCGCACACCCCTCGGTGCGCGGCTGCTATTGCGTCACGGCTCGTTAAGAATCGTCCGGGCCGTACATCTGTCGGACCTCGACTTCGCCCTCCCAGCCGGGCCAGTGCTCCTTGTGCAGATCCAGGAGCCATCGAGCGCTCTCGACGGCCTCTTCGTAGGTGTCGAAGTCCTGGATGGCGAAGCCGCCGACCAGCTCCTTCGCCTCGCTGTACGGGCCGTCTGTCACCTTACCGTCGGTGAGCGTCAGCTTGAGGCCGCCCTCTTTGAGGGTACTAAGCCCGCCAGCCTGCACCATGGTGCCCGACTTGAATGCCTCTTCCATCGCTGCCCCCATTGCATCCTGCAATGCTTGCGGAGGTGCGCCATACTCGTCTGCGCTTCGTACCCAGCTGATGTACCGCATCTGCGTCTCCTCTCGTGCGGACCGTGTTGTCCTCACTACCGCGTCGATCGGCTCTCGCGCTTTTCGACACGGTCCGGAGAGTATTTTTGCGTGCCGGGCTACTTGGACGCAGCTTCCTGGTCGGCGAGTTGCTTACGAACCTCGTCCATGTCCAGGGCCTTGATCTGCGTGACCAGATCTTCGAGCTGCGGTGCCGGGAGCGCTCCAGGCTGAGCGAACACGAGAACGCCCTCGCGGAACGCCATGATCGTCGGGATCGAGCGAATATTCGCTGCCGACGCCAGGCCTTGTTCGGCCTCTGTGTCGACCTTCCCGTGTACGACGTCCGGGTGCTGGTTCGACGACGCCTCGAAGGTCGGGGCGAAGCTGCGGCACGGACCGCACCACGATGCCCAGAAATCGACCAGCACCACGTCGTTGCTGGTGACGATCTCGTCGAAGTTTTGCTGGGTCAGGGTCTGGGTGGCCACTGCGTTCCTTTCGATGTGGACGCTGTCCAATTCATGGTGACATGAGTAGAACACCAGGCGGTCGCCAATTCTTCCGCCCAGCTTCAGGCGATCCGCCATTCGCGCCGGTTGTCGCCGTCCCACCGCCGGATTCCGACCGCGGTACACGCGAAATCGGGTTCGTCGAGGATCGCCGTCAGTGCAGGTCCAAGCTGGTCGAGCGACAGCCGCCGTGCCAACGTCATGTGTGGTGTCCACTCGCCAGGACCGGTATGGCGCGCGAGGCCCGGGCAGTCGGCGACGAGTTCGTGAACGTGCCGATGCAACGACAGTAGCGGTTCTGTCGGCACGACCAGGCGCACGAGTATTGCTCGCCGACCACCGAAGATCATCGGAGCGCCGATCCGGATCGGCAGTGGTGCGAAGTCGACCTTCTGTTCCAGGTTCTTATCGATCCGGGGCCAGATCTCGCGTGCGACGGCGACCGTGACATGCGGCCGATGGGCGGCGCGCGGGCTCGGCAGACCGGCGTCGGCGAGGAGTTGCCACTGTCGACGGATCTTGGCCTCGGCGTCGTCGTCGAGGAGCAGCTCAACCGACTGAACCATGGTGAGCAATGATGACGTGGTGAGCGGCGCGGAAGCAAACAGCAGACAGATACGGCTCGGCCTGATCGACGGCGACGGGATCGGCCACGAAATCGTCCCCGCGACACGGCATGTTGTCGACGAAGCGCTCACCGTCGTCGGTGCAACTGCGGTGCAGTGGGCGCCACTTGTGATGGGGCACAAGGCAATCGAAGAATGTGGTTCGCCACTACCTGAGCAGACGCTCGACGCGCTCGGCGATCTGGACGGCTGGATAATGGGTCCGCACGACAGTGCGTCGTATCCCGACGAAGCGCGAATGGGACCGCCGCCGGGTGGTGCGATCCGCAAACGCTTCGGGTTGTTCGCGAACATTCGTCCGGCGCGCGCGTTTGCGGGCGTTCGGTCGATGTCGCCGGCAATGGATCTGGTGATCGTCCGTGAGAACAGCGAAGGCCTGTATGCGGACCGAAGCATGTTTGCGGGCGCGGGGGAGTTCATGCCGACGCCGGACGTAGCGATGTCTGTCGGTGTTGTGACTCGCAAAGCATCGGAACGTATTGCGCACACGGCATTTCGGCTTGCGCAACGGCGACGCAAGCACGTGACGATTGTGCACAAAGCGAACGTGCTCCCGATGACGACAGGACTGTTCCGCGACGTCTGCCTCGAAGTGGGCAAGGCGTACCCGGATGTGCGGATCACCCAAGAGCACGTCGACGCCATGGCGGCGCACCTGGTGCGCGATGGGTCGACGTTCGATGTCGTCGTCACGGAGAACTTGTTCGGCGACATTCTGTCCGACCTTGCCGGCGAGCTCAGCGGATCGCTCGGCACCGCCGCATCGCTGAATTGCTCCGATGACACCGCGATGGCTCAGGCGGCCCACGGTGCCGCGCCGACGATTGCGGGTCGCAATCGCGCGAACCCGACTGCCCTGATGTTGTCCGGTGCAATGTTGCTGCGTTGGCTTGGGGAACGCCGCGGAGATCCGTTGTTGGAGCGAGCGGGAGCCCGCATCGAAGGCGCGATCGCCGCGACCTTCGAGGCCGGTACGGCGACGGCCGACCTCGGTGGTTTGGCGTCGACCAGCGAGTTCACCGAACACGTCCTTGCTCGTATTCATCGACGCTGAACCGCACCGGCTGCAGACGCGCCTCCGTGCCATAACGTCCCGGCGTTGCGCGCGTGCGATTAATCTTCGGTTACGACGTCAGCGGTCGGGGCCGCCGTGGCCTAGATTTCAAGCGGCGGGCATCGCTGCTTGGTGTGTGAGAAACGAACCTTGGAGGACGCAGTGTCTAGTCGTTCTGTCTTTGCCCGTCGTGGGCTGACCCGTGCGATGTGTTTGCTCGCAGGCGGCGTACTCGTACTCGGCGGTTGTACGGACAACTCCGAGAGCGATTCGTCCAGCTCGACCGGTACGACCGTGCAAGTCGACAAGCACGATGACATCGCCGCACTGCTGCCGGACAAGATCAAGAACTCCGGCAAGCTCGTCATCGGCGTCAATGTTCCGTACGCGCCCAACGAGTTCAAGGACGACAAGGGCAAGATCATCGGATTCGACGTCGACCTGATGGACGCGGTTTCCAAGGTGCTCGGCGTGACGCCGCAATACACCGAGTCCGATTTCGACAAGATCATCCCCGCGATCCAGGCCGGAACGTACGACATGGGCATGTCGTCGTTCACCGACACCAAGGAGCGCGAGGAGACCGTCGACTTCGTTACCTACTTCAGCGCCGGTGTTCAGTGGGCGCAGCAGACCGGTAAGCCGATCGACCCGAACAACGCCTGCGGCAAGAAAGTTGCCGTGCAGTCGACCACGGTCGAGGACACCGACGACGTTCCGGTCAAGAGCGCGGCATGTGTGGCGGCGGGCAAGCCTCCCATCGAAAAGGTGAAGTTCGACCGGCAGGACGACGCGACAACTGCGCTCGTCCTCGGGAAGGTCGACGCGATGTCGGCAGATTCGCCGGTGACCGCATACGCGATCAAGCAGAGTGGCGGCAAGATCGAGTCCGCCGGTCAGCTCTTCGACTCGGCCCCCTACGGCTGGCCCGTTGCGAAGGGATCCCAGCTCGCGGAGGCTTTGCAGAAGGCCGTGCAGCACCTCATCGACGAGGGTCAGTACAAGACAATTGCATCGAACTGGGGCGGCGAGATCGGCATGATCGAGAAGTCGCAAATCAACGGCGCAACAAGCTAATTCGGTACTGAACCAACCGAACCGCAAGGGAGCTGACAGTGTCCGAATTGCGGACCGACCCCGTCGGCGCCGCGGATGACCCCATAGCTATTCGGGCGATTCCGCTGCGCCGGCCAGGCCGGTGGATTGCCGCCATCATCGTCCTGGTCTTGGCAGGCCTGTTCATCTGGGGCGCGAAGACCAACGAGGCGTACGGCTGGACCACGTACCGGAAATACATATTCGACCAACGGATTTCGGCAGCCGCGTGGACCACGATCCAGCTGACGGTGCTGGCGATGGTGATCGCGGTAGTACTCGGAGTCTTGCTCGCCGTGATGCGGCTGTCGCCGAATCCGGTGCTGCGGTCGGCATCGTGGGTGTATCTGTGGATCTTCCGCGGTACCCCCGTCTACGTGCAGTTGGTGTTCTGGGGCCTGTTCCCGTCGCTGTACAAGACGATCGTGCTCGGCATCCCATGGGGACCGCAGTTCGCGCACTTCGATATTCAGACCCTCAATCAGGCGTTCCTGTTCGCTGTGATCGGGCTCGGCCTCAACGAGGCCGCGTACATGGCCGAGATCGTGCGCGCGGGGATCAACTCCGTAAGTGAGGGGCAGACGGAAGCGTCTGTCGCCCTTGGTATGTCATGGTCGCAGACGATTCGGCGGACTGTCCTCCCGCAGGCGATGCGTGTGATAATTCCGCCGACCGGCAACGAACTGATCAGCATGCTGAAGACCACGTCGTTGGTCACGGCCGTCCCGTACAGCAAGGAGCTCTACGGGGTTGCCCGCGACATCTCGGGAACCAACTTCCAGCCGATCCCGCTGCTGATGGTCGCCGCGACCTGGTATCTCGCAATTACCAGTGTGCTGATGGTCGGCCAGTTCTATCTCGAGCGGTACTACTCGAAGGGTGTCTCCCGCACGCTGACTGCGCGGCAATTGCAGGCATTGGCGGATGCGCAGGGCAAGCCGGTGGTCGTTCAGCGCGGAGGGGATGTGACATGACCACCGTGCCGATGGTGAAAGCCGAACGGGTGTGCAAGGACTTCGGCGCACTCAAAGTCCTGAAGGGTATTTCGCTCGAGATCGACCGGGGCCAGGTGCTGTGCCTTGTCGGGCCGTCCGGCTCGGGTAAGTCGACATTCCTGCGGTGCATCAACCACCTGGAGCAGGTCAACGCGGGGCGCCTCTACGTCGATGGCGAACTCGTCGGGTACCGGGAGAAGAACGGCAAGCTGTACGAAATGCATCCGCGCGACGCGGCGAAGCAGCGCCGCGACATCGGCATGGTGTTTCAGCATTTCAACCTGTTTCCGCATAGGACGGCGCTGGAGAACGTCATCGAGGCGCCGACTCAAGTGAAGAAGGTGCCGAAGGCAAAGGCGTTGGCGCGCGGGCGCGAGCTGCTCGACCGCGTCGGGCTAGGGGAGAAGGCCGAGGCGTACCCCGCCCAACTGTCGGGCGGTCAGCAACAGCGGGTGGCAATCGCGCGTGCGCTTGCGATGGATCCGAAGCTGATGCTGTTCGATGAGCCGACGTCTGCGCTCGACCCTGAACTTGTCGGTGAAGTGCTCGGGGTCATGCGTCAGCTCGCGAACGACGGCATGACGATGGTGGTGGTGACCCACGAAATGGGGTTCGCCCGCGAAGTCGCCGATCAGCTGGTGTTCATGGATGGCGGCGTTGTCGTCGAATCGGGTGAACCGCGTGCGCTGTTGGCGAATCCGCAGCACGACCGGACGAAGCTGTTTCTGTCGAAATTGCTCTGACAACTCTCGCGACCATCGCGCTATCATAGTGATATCACTACGATAGCAAGGAGTTGGAGATGGAACGTCGAGCGTTTCGGCTGAACGGGTTCGTGGTCTTGCTGGCCCTGCTGGTGCTCGGCGGGCTGGTGTCCGGGTCGGCGGCAGCGTCGGGCAATGCCGTCGCGGGTGGCGGTGCGATTGTCCTGTGGGTCGTATTGCTCCTGGTGGCAACTGGTTTCACCGTCATCAACCCCAATGAATCACGAGTGATCCAGTTCTTCGGTCGCTACGTCGGTTCGGTCAGCGATGCGGGCTTCCTGTGGGTAGTTCCGCTGAGCAACAAACGCCGAATCACGTTGCGTGTCCGCAACTTCGAGACCGCAAAACTGAAGGTGAACGATGCCGACGGCAATCCGGTCGAGATCGCGGCGGTCGTGGTCTACAAGGTAATCGACAGTGGGAAAGCAGCTTTCGCGGTCGACGATTACGAGGAGTATGTCGCGATTCAGTCCGAGGCCGCCGTGCGACACCTCGCCACGACGCACCCCTACGACTCGCACGAGGCCGGCCGCACCAGCCTGCGAGACGGCGCAGAGGTAGCCGGCGAGCTGACGACCGAGTTGCGGGAGCGGACCGACCTCGCCGGCGTCGATGTCCTCGAAGCCCGGATCACCCACCTTGCGTACGCGCCCGAAATTGCTCAGGCAATGCTCGTTCGTCAGCAAGCGGCGCAGGTGGTTGCCGCCCGCTCGCAGATCGTCGCGGGCGCGGTGGGAATGGTCCGGATGGCGCTCGACAAGCTCGCTGAGCAAGGAGTCGTCGAACTCGACGAGGAGCGCAAGGCAACGATGGTCTCGAACCTGCTCGTCGTGCTCTGCGGTGATCGTGCGGTTCAGCCCGTCGTCAACACCGGCAGCATCTACAGCTGACCCGATGGTGGAGCGCAAGAAGATTCTGTTGCGGCTCGACCCGGACGTCCACGACGCGATTGCCAAGTGGGCCTCCGACGATCTGCGCAGCGTGAACGCCCAAATCGAGTTCGCGCTGCGTCTGGCCCTCGACAAAGCGGGCCGGAAGGTGCGCTAGCGCGACTGTGAGCGAGTCTTACCCCTGGCGGGGTAAGACTCGCTCACAGGGGTTTTGCGCACACGAAGATCGCCGTTCCCGGAAACAGTGCGCCGCGAAGTGGACTCCACTGACCCCATTCGCGATCGAGCCACTCCGGCCACTCCGGTTCGATGATGTCTTCCAGCGTCAGGCCGGCAGCGACAACCTCGCGCACCCGGTCGCCGATCGTGCGGTGATGCTCGACATAGGTCGGAGTGCCTGCCTCGTCGGTCTCGACGTACGGCGTGCGGTCGAAGTACGGGATGGTCGCGGTGAGACCCTTCTCGCCGGGATCGTCGGGAAAGACCCACCGAATCGGGTGGTTGACCGCGAAAACCCAGCGCCCGCCCGGCCGAAGGACTCGTGCAACTTCGCGCATCACCAATGCCGAGTCGGCGACAAACGGCACAGCACCGAACGCTGAGCAGGCAATATCGAACGATTCATCGGAAAATGGCAACGCCTCCGCACCGGCCTGAACCAATGGAACGGCGTGATCAGAGCGCTGCATCGCCGAGACACCGCGGGCGAGCATCGCCATCGAAATGTCGAGTCCGACGGCTTCTGCACCGTGGGCAGCGAGCCACCTCGCGCAGGGTGCCGACCCACAGCCCACTTCGAGGATGCGTTTTCCGGTGACGTCGCCAAGCAATCGGACATCGCCTTCGTGCAAGCCCTCGGGACACCACACGAACTCTCCCTCGTCGGAATCGACGCCGAGAAACTCACCATGCGTCCGGTGATAATCGGCAGCGTCGGCGTCCCACCAGGCACGACTTGCGCGTTCGCTCGTAGTCGAATCGATCCGCACCCGGCCGACACCGCTGACGCCCAGGATGGCGTTCGCTTCGGCGTGGCGCGGACCGTCGTTCACGATCGCGTTGGCAAGTTCGGTTTCCACCGCTGGAGCGTCCTCTGACATGCGAATACAGTAGATGTTCGGCAGGGCCGCCCGGTTTGCCCAGCTCTACTCGGGTCGCGTACCCTAAGTCCCGCGAGTGTCTATTGCGCTGCGCCAAATTGGCGCTGCGCACGGATGCGCGTGTCCGACCGAACATCCATCAACCGACCACCAACTTGTCCGGAGCAACTCAACACATGCCCTCATCCACCGTCACCTCTCCGCAGGTAGCCTTTAACGACATCGGGTCCGCTGAGGATTTCCTCGCCGCCATCGATGCCACGATCAAGTACTTCAACGACGGCGACATCGTCGAAGGAACCATCGTCAAGGTTGACCGCGACGAGGTTCTGCTCGACATCGGCTACAAGACCGAAGGCGTCATCCCTTCTCGCGAGCTCTCCATCAAGCACGACGTCGACCCCAATGAGGTCGTCTCCGTTGGCGATGAGATCGAAGCCCTCGTCCTCACCAAAGAGGACAAAGAAGGCCGCCTGATTCTGTCGAAGAAGCGCGCTCAGTACGAGCGTGCCTGGGGCACCATCGAGGAGCTCAAGGAGAAGGACGAGGCCGTCAAGGGCACCGTCATCGAGGTCGTCAAGGGCGGCCTGATCCTCGACATCGGCCTCCGCGGCTTCCTGCCTGCATCGCTCGTCGAGATGCGTCGCGTCCGCGATCTGCTGCCTTACGTTGGCAAGGAGATCGAGGCCAAGATCATCGAGCTCGACAAGAACCGCAACAACGTGGTCCTGTCGCGTCGCGCGTGGCTCGAGCAGACTCAGTCCGAGGTCCGCAGCGAATTCCTGCACCAGCTCCAGAAGGGACAGGTCCGCAAGGGCGTTGTCTCCTCGATCGTCAACTTCGGTGCCTTCGTGGACCTGGGTGGCGTCGACGGCCTGGTGCACGTCTCCGAGCTGTCTTGGAAGCACATCGATCACCCGTCCGAGGTTGTCGAGGTCGGCACCGAGGTCACCGTCGAGGTCCTCGACGTCGACCTGGACCGCGAGCGCGTCTCGCTGTCGCTCAAGGCGACGCAGGAAGACCCGTGGCGTCAGTTCGCCCGGACACACGCGATCGGTCAGATCGTGCCCGGCAAGGTCACCAAGCTGGTTCCCTTCGGCGCCTTCGTGCGGGTCGAAGAGGGCATCGAGGGCTTGGTCCACATCTCCGAGCTGGCCGAGCGCCACGTGGAGGTCCCGGACCAGGTTGTCGCAGTCGGCGACGACGCGATGGTCAAGGTCATCGACATCGACCTGGAGCGTCGTCGGATCTCGCTGAGCCTCAAGCAGGCCAACGAGGACTACCACGCCGAGTTCGACCCGTCGAAGTACGGCATGGCGGACAGCTACGACGAGGCCGGCAACTACATCTTCCCCGAGGGCTTCGACTCCGAGACCAACGACTGGATCGAAGGTTTCGACAAGCAGCGTGAAGAGTGGGAAGGCCGTTACGCCGAGGCCGAGCGTCGCCACAAGATGCACACCACGCAGATGGAGAAGATGGCCGCCGACGAGGCTGCCGAAGCCGCTGCCGGTGGTTCGGGCAACTACTCCTCCGAGAGTGGTTCGACCGACGGCGAAGACGCACCTGCGTCGGCTGCACCGGAATCGACTGGCGGATCGCTCGCCAGCGATGCTCAGCTCGCTGCACTTCGCGAGAAGCTTTCCGGCAACGCCTGATTGCTGTAGCTGAACAGAGCCCCGGTTCTTCAAAGGAACCGGGGCTCTTTCGTATCCGGACGAACGTACCTTTCGTTCGATCAGATCGAACGAAAGGTACGTTCGCTCGGTGCGAGTGGCGCAAGAAAGCACAAATGGCCCAGCCCGAAGTCGGACTGGGCCATGCATGTGCAGTGTGTCAGCTGGCGGCTGCCGGAACCCAGTGTGTCGCCGCAGATGTCGCGGTGCGCTTGCGCATTCCCGCGAAGCTGTGCCGGGCAGGGCTGAGCAGCGAGGTGAACCAGTTGCGACGATGCTCGGAGAGCGCAGTCGCAACCGAGGGAATCAGAATGCAGTGCATTCCGTTCGCCATCCCCAGGCGGTGCCGACCGGCCTGGTATCGATTGCTTCGCATGGTTTTCCTTTGCTAGTGAGAGTTGGCCTGGCACGCCACGTCGAACATAACCGAACACGTGTGAGACCTGTTGCATTTGAGACTGATGTTCTACGGCGTGTTGGATGAGACACTGGACAGCGTGCTGAGAATTGGCCTCACCGGAGGCATGGGAGCAGGGAAGTCCACCGTTTCGAAAGTGCTGGCCGCTTGCGGCGCAGTCATTGTCGACTCGGACGTGATTGCGCGCGAGGTTGTGGAACCGGGCAGTCCGGGTTTGGCCGCAATCGTCGACGCCTTCGGCGAGGACGTGTTGCAGGCCGACGGCAGTCTCGACCGCGCGGCGTTGGCGGCCAAGGCATTCGGCAGCGACGAGTCGCGCCTGAAGCTCAACTCGATCGTGCATCCGTTGGTGGGCAAGCGAACCGCCGAGCTGATCGATTCGGCGCCGCCCAACGCGGTAGTGGTGCAAGACATTCCCCTGCTGGTCGAGAACGGTCTCGGCCCGCTTTTCAACCTGGTGATCGTGGTATTTCTCGATGCCGAGGAACGTGTGCGCCGCTTGGTCGCTCATCGCGACATTCCGGAAGCTGATGCGCGCGCACGGATTGCGGCGCAGGCAAGCGACGAACAGCGCCGGGCGGCCGCAGATGTTCGGCTCGACAACAGTGGCTCGCCGGGGGAGATCGACGCAGAGGTGTTGGCGCTGTGGGAGAGTCGGCTCGCACCGTTCGAGGAGAACATCCGCACACGTTCGGCCGCGCGGGCGACACCGACCTTGGTTGCGGCGGACCCGGAGTGGCCCGAGCAGGCGCAACGTCTGATCGCGAGGTTGCGATTGACTTGCGGTGCTTCGGCTTTGCGGATCGATCATATCGGTTCGACCGCCGTGCCGGGTCTCGATTCGAAGGACGTGATCGATCTTCAGATCACGGTTCGCGACATCGACGCGGCAGATGCGTTGGCGGAGCCGTTGTCCCAGGCGGGCTTTCCGCGTCTCGAGGGGATTACCACGGACAATCCCAAACCAGTCGCGGGTGCTGCGGACGTCGATGCGTCCATGTGGGTCAAGCGAATTCACGGCAGCGCCGATCCGGGTCGGCTCGCGAACATCCACCTGCGGATAGACGGTGGGCCTGCTGAGCAGTTCGCTGTCGTGTTCCGGGACTGGTTGCGCGCCAACACCGATGTCCGTGACGAGTATCTCGAGGTCAAGCGGCAGGCGGTCGCGGCAGCACAGTCGGAGCTGGACGCCTACGTCGAGGCGAAGGAGCCGTGGTTCGACGCGGCCTACGAGCGGGCGTGGGAATGGAGACTCGGAACGAGCTGATCACAACCAGCTGATCGTCATCCCGAGTGACGCGAGCCACACGTCGACCTGATAGTCATGGCTGGCGATGCCGTCGACTGCCGCGACGGCACGCTCGATCGCCAGATGCGCGGCCGCCGGGCTGATCAAACCGGCGACCTGCGCCTCGAGCAGCTCGTCGATGTCGAGTAGTCAGATGTCGCGACCGCTCCGCACGACGAGGTCCAGATAGTGATCGACAGCCTTCCACTGGTTCGGACCGGCAGTGAACTCACCGATATCAACGTAGAAGTCGTGGTCGCGATCGTGGGTCGGCGTGTTGTGGAACACCGAGACCCGTACTGCCAACGACGGGATCAGCCACGATTCCAGGTAGTGGAACGTCGGGTGGTCCGAGTGGCGTGCCATGTACAGGCCCCACGGCTCGACGCGGTACTGCTCGACGGGCCGTATGAAACCCTTGGGATCGGTGTTCGTCCGTTCGACGATGTCGAAGTATTCGACCTTGGGCGGATGCACCTGCCCATCTTCTACCGATCACCCGCTGAATGTGTCGGTGGCGCGACATACCCTGGTCGCATGGCGTTTGCATCCGAGCTCCCACCTGAGTCCGATCTGCCGCTCGCTCACTCCGAGCACCGGCCGGTCGGCGAGCTGATCGAGCGGACCGACGGTGAGTTCCAGGTCGTCAGTGACCACAAGCCTGCCGGCGATCAGCCGGACGCGATCGCGGATCTGGAGCGACGCATCAGGGCAGGGGAGAAGGACGTGGTTCTCCTCGGTGCGACCGGCACCGGCAAGTCCGCGACGACTGCGTGGCTGATCGAGAAACTGCAGCGGCCGACCCTGGTGATGGCGCCGAACAAGACGTTGGCGGCCCAGCTCGCGAACGAATTGCGGGAGATGTTGCCGCACAATGCCGTCGAATACTTCGTCTCCTACTACGACTACTACCAACCCGAGGCGTACATCGCTCAGACCGATACGTACATCGAGAAGGACAGTTCGGTGAACGACGATGTCGAGCGCCTTCGGCATTCGGCGACCTCGAGCTTGCTGTCTCGGCGTGACGTCGTAGTAGTGGCTTCGGTGTCCTGCATCTACGGTCTCGGCACGCCGCAGTCGTACTTGGACCGATCGGTGCAGCTCGAGGTCGGTGTCGAGGTTCCAAGGGATGCGCTGCTGCGCCTACTCGTGGACGTGCAGTACACCCGCAACGACCTGTCGTTCACTCGCGGCTCGTTCCGCGTCCGTGGGGATACCGTCGAGATCATTCCGTCCTACGAAGAGCTCGCGGTGCGCATCGAGTTCTTCGGCGACGAGATCGAGGCGCTGTACTACCTCCATCCGCTGACCGGCGACATCGTGCGCAAGGTCGACATGCTGCGCATCTTCCCCGCGACGCACTACGTTGCCGGCCCGGAGCGGATGGAACGGGCAGTCAAGGACATCGAGGCGGAACTCGAGCAACGGCTGGCCGAGCTGGAGAAGCAGGGCAAGCTGCTGGAGGCGCAGCGACTGCGGATGCGCACGCAGTACGACCTGGAGATGATCAGGCAGGTCGGCTTCTGCTCGGGGATCGAGAACTATTCGCGCCACATCGACGGCCGAGCGGCAGGTACTGCGCCCGCCACGTTGATCGACTACTTCCCCGAAGACTTCTTGATGGTCATCGACGAGTCGCACGTCACCGTCCCGCAGATCGGCGGCATGTACGAGGGCGATATGTCCCGGAAGCGCAATCTCGTGGAATTCGGGTTCCGGCTTCCCTCAGCGGTGGACAACCGGCCGCTGACCTGGGAGGAGTTCGCCCAGCGGATCGGTCAAACGGTCTATCTGTCGGCGACCCCGGGAAAATACGAGCTCGGTCAGGCCGGCGGCGAGTTTGTCGAGCAGGTGATTCGCCCGACCGGCCTCGTGGATCCGAAGGTGGTGGTGAAGCCGACGAAGGGTCAGATCGACGACCTTGTCCACTCGATCCGGGAACGCGCCGAGAAGAACGAGCGGGTTCTGGTCACCACACTGACCAAGAAGATGTCCGAAGACCTCACCGACTACCTCCTCGGTCTCGGAATCCGCGTCCGCTATTTGCACTCCGAAATCGACACCTTGCGTCGAGTCGAGCTGCTGCGGCAATTGCGACTCGGCGAATACGACGTCCTCGTCGGAATCAACTTGCTGCGTGAGGGCCTGGACCTTCCGGAAGTCTCGCTTGTCGCCATTCTCGATGCGGACAAGGAAGGCTTCCTACGCAGCAGTACCAGCCTGATTCAGACCATCGGCCGCGCGGCTCGAAACGTGTCCGGCGAAGTCCACATGTATGCAGACAAGATCACCGACTCGATGGCGCACGCGATCGACGAAACAGAGCGCCGGCGCGAGAAGCAGGTCGCGTACAACGAGAAGATGGGCGTCGATCCGCAGCCGCTGCGGAAGAAGATCGCCGACATCCTCGATCAGGTCTACGAGGAGGCCGAGGACACCGAGAATGTCGCGGTCGGCGGCTCGGGACGTAATTCCAGCCGCGGGCGGCGCGCCCAGGGTGAGCCGGGGCGGGCGGTGAGCGCGGGTGTGTACGAGGGGCGCGATGTGAAGTCGATGCCGCGCGCTGAATTGGCAGACCTCGTCAAGTCGTTGACCGATCAGATGATGAACGCGGCGCGTGAGCTGCAGTTCGAGTTGGCAGGCCGGTTGCGTGACGAGATCCACGACCTGAAGAAAGAGCTGCGGGGGATGGATGCGGCCGGTCTGAAATAACCGATCTGCTAACTCGTGATGTCCTTGCGCGAGAACTGCAGCCACGCCAGCACTCCGAAGATCGCGGCGTAGGCGAACGCGGAGAACGAGCCGACGGTGATGTCGTGCCAGTCGATTACCGGCGACAGCGCGCGGGTCCATGCGAACGAGAAATGGCCGGGCAGATAATTCCGCAGTGAGCCGAGCGCGGTGATCTGATCGAGGATCTGGATGAGAATCGACACCATCACGGTGCCGCCGACCGCTCCCAGCGGCGCATCCGTCAACACGGACAGCAGCAGAGCCAGACCGGCCACCCACGTGAGATTCACCGCGACATAGGTCAACGCGACAAGCAGGCGGACGACCGCGGTGTCGTACGGCAACGAATCACCAAACGGGTTCACCAGCGAATCCGTCCCGTACAGAACCGAACCCAGGGCGAGTGCGACCACCACCAGCACCGTCAGTGCGAATGCCGACAACAGCGCCGACACGATGGCCTTCTGCATCAGCAGCCGCGAACGCGGGATCGGTACTGCAAGGAGGTATCGCAAACTCGACCAGGACGCTTCGCTCGCCACTGAGTCGCCGAAGAACAGCGACACCACCACGATCAACAGAAACCCCACGGACATCAACAGGCAGAACACAGTGAAGTTGACGCCGCCGTGGGTTGCGAGCTCGATCAACCCGCCCGTGCCCGAGTCAGCGCTCGAACCACCGATCGCAAACGCACCGGCGAGGATGCCCGGAAGAATCGCGAGGAATCCGATCGCCAATTGTGTTCGTCTACGCAGTAATTGACGTTTCAGCTCGGTCTTGACCGACAATGTCGCGTTCGGTCGGTAACCGTGTGCTCGACCGTCAGCGTGTAGTGGAGGCATCGGAATGCTGTTCATGACGATTCCTTCGTGTCGGCTGCGATATCGGCACTCGAGACGGCTCGCGGATCGTGGACAAGCGCCAGGAACACGTCTTCTAATCGCGTCGAGTAGGTCACGCCACTGACAGCGATGCCAGCATTGACCAGCGCCGAAACGACATCGGCCGGCAGGACCGAACCGAGATCGATCCGAAGCCGCGGATTGTCCCCATCGGTCGCGATCACCGTGCCGAGCCCGGTCAATCCGGACAGTGCTGCCGCGGCGGCGACGGCGTCGTCTACTCGAACTTCGGTCGGGCCACCCGCCGAGACCAGTTCACGTACCGGGCCTGCGCTGATTACCTTTCCTAGGTTCATCACCACGACGTGCGTACACGTCTGCTCGACCTCGGCAAGCAGGTGACTGGACACGACAACTGTTCGCCCGCCGCGCGCGTAGCCGATGAGGACGTCGCGCGTCGTCCGGATCTGTGGTGGATCGAGGCCGTTGGTTGGTTCGTCGAGCACGAGAAGATCCGGCAACCCAAGCATGGACTGGGCGATTGCGAGTCGCTGTTTCATCCCGTGGCTGTACGAGCGGACCTTGCGGTGCACCGCATCGCCGAGGTCTGCGATCGCGAGCACGTCGTCGAGATGAGAATCCTCGTCCGGTCGTCCCGTCGCCTGCCAGAAGAGCCGCAAGTTCTCGATACCGGTCAGGTGCGGCAGGAGGCCAGGGCCTTCGATGAACGCGCCGATCCGGGACAGTACGGGCGACCCGGGGCCGATCTTGTGACCGAATACGCGGATCTCACCGCTTGCCGGCGCGATGAGACCCATCAGCATCCGCAGTGTCGTCGTCTTTCCTGCGCCGTTGGGGCCGAGCAGTCCCAGCACCTGGCCCTGTTCCACCCGGAAACTCACGCCGTCCACCGCGCGAAACCCGTTGGGATACACCTTGGCGAGGTCGCTGACCACCAACGGCGTGTCTGCCAGATCAAGGTCAGCGTCGATAACTGTCCGCCTGCGCGAGCGGATGACCGCGGTCGCGACAATTAGGGCTACGCACGCAACGATGACGCCGATGCCGATCAGTGGCCCCAGCGGCACCGAGCGACCTGAGGAGACGGCAGGCACACTCGGGACCAGCAAACGGGAATCCGCGAGCGCGACGCTGAAGATGGCGGGTTGCAGCGGGACCGCGTACGCCTGATCTGTTGTGCCGATTGCTATTTCGATCCGATGACCGGCCGGTACCTGGTAAGCGATTCCAGCGAGCGTTACTCGAATATCTCGGGGTGCGCCGTCAGCAGACTCCGGCAGTCGCATTGCGGCAACCGCCCCGCCCGGCAGAGTTCGCCGACCTTCGCCGCTGACGTCGTACAACTTGGCGAACAGCACGGATTCGTTTGGGGCAGCGAAGGAATGAACACGGAGATCGACGGTGGCGGAACCGGTGATCGTGAGCGGTTGGGGGAGCGGTCCGCTGCTGAACGTCGCTGTTTGCCCAGGCGGATCCAATCCGATCGCCCCGCCGCCTGCAGCCGACAGTGCGGATGACAGTGTGCCGAGTCCGGGCACGCTGGACACGGCGGGCGGTGCTGCACCCGGTGGTCTGACGATGATCTGCGGGCTCTGCGTCATGCCTGAAAGCTGCACTGCGGTACGGGGAGTGGCGCCGGTTTCGTGCAGCCCCGGGTAGTCACGTGCGGTCATTCGCCTGCTCGGGATCTGGCCCTGCTCGTTGAGCGTGCCGGGTAGCGCGAATCCAAACGTGGGTTCGTCTGCGGCCGAACCCGGCTGCCTGGTCGTCAACAGTCCATTTCGGGGTAGTGCCTCGTCCAGAAAGGCACGGATGGGACCGTCCGCGCGTCCGGCGTCGCCGTCGTGTCCGCCGTTGAACCAACGGACCTGTACGGGCGTCCCGTTCTCGGCGATTTCCCGAGCGTTGGCGTCGGCCTGGTCAAGGCCGAACAACGTATCGCGCTCGCCCTGCACAAGTAGCGTGGGAGCCTTGATATTCCGCGTGACGGAAGCGGGCGAGTGGGACCGAAGAATTGCGAGCAACTCCGGCGACGGATACCCGGTCACCGCGGCCTGCGTGTAAGCCTCGCAGAAGATCGGCGCGAACCTCCCACAGGTTTGGCGCACCAGGTCGCCAGCGGGTTGTGCGCTTCCGACGGACGCGGCCCCGACACCGAAGAACACGCCCGCCCACTGGCGTTTCAGGACACCTGGACCGGCGTACGTCGGCGCGGACGGTGTCTGTGGCGCTGGGTTGCCAAGCCCCGCTGCGTCATTCAAGGGCTCGTCATTCAAGGGCTCCGCGTAGTTGGGGAACAGAGCCTGACCCAGATCGTTCCAGGTGATCCCTGCTGCAATCGCATCGATTCTGGAATCCGAACCGCCGAGCATCAATGCCAGCGCGCCGCCGTAGGAACCGCCGGCAACGCCGACCCGGGGATCGCCGGGCGCATCCAGCTGAACTTCTGTGCGAGTGGCCAACCACGACACCAGTGCCCGCGCATCCGCGACTTCGCGGTCCGGGTCGTTGAGCGAGATCAGTCCCGTGCTTCTTCCGAATCCCCTTGCGCTGTAGGCGAGTACCGCGAAACCATCGCGAGCGAGTTGACGCGCCTGATTGGCCACCGAATCTTTGCTGCCTCCGAAGCCGTGCGCAAGCAGTACGGCCGGAGCAGGCGTCGAATGCGGCAAATAGAACGTTGCGTCGATATCGACGGTTCCTTGCTCGCCTGGGCCTTGCGGCAACGTCATCGATACCGACTCGGACGCAACGTCATCTTCGTCACTCGGGCCGAGCACGGCAATGCCGACTGCAGCCGCAATCGCAACGGCGCCAATCGCTCCGGCGCCGCGAAGAAGTGCCTGTCGCCTCGGCTTTTTCGGCCAACGAACCCACATCACACCAATCTAGGTGAGATTCCGCGAACACAGGCGCGCGCACCTTTCTTCGATCACGTGTGGAGCCGCGATGTGCGTTCTGCCGCAATTCCGCCTCATGCGCGTCGGTTACCGCTAGGGTCAGCGAAGCGGCTGGTGTGGCCATGGCACATGTGTGCGATGACCATGCCAGCGGACCATGCATAGAAGGTCAACTGCACACTTGGAGGAATACATGAGCGCGTACCGGACCATTGTCGTCGGGACTGATGGCTCCGACTCGTCGTACAAAGCCGTCGAGAAGGCCGCCTCGCTCGCGGGTGACGAAAGCACGCAGCTCGTGATCGCGTGCGCGTACTACCCGACGGACGACCGCGATGTCGGCGCCGCAGCGGATGTTCTGAAGGAAGACGCGTACCAGGTGCGCGGCTCGGCGCCGACCAACGAGATTCTGCGTACGGCTCGCGAGAAGGCAACCGCAGCGGGCGCGAAGAACATTGTCGAGCGGTCGATCGTCGGCTCGCCAGTCGAGTCGCTACTCAATCTGGTCAGTGATGTCGACGCGGATCTGCTCGTGATCGGCAACCGTGGACTCAATTCGCTCACCGGCCGTTTGCTCGGATCGGTTCCCTCCGATGCGGCGCGCAAGTCGACATCTGACGTTTTGATCGTTCACACAGTTCGCTGACACCAACACACCGAACCAGCTATTGCTGACAGCACATGCTTGTCAGCAATAGCTGGTTCGTGCTTTGTCCAGGTAGATCTGCGCGACATGGTCGCCGGTGAGTTGTCCGCCGGAGAGCGATGCCGTGTACGCCGCGAGTGGCCGCAGATTCTCGAGGATCGCGGTATCGTCGGTTCCTGCCGCGATCTGCCTGCAGATCCCTTCCGCCAGCATCAATGTCGTCGAATTCGACTGACTGCTCGGAATTCCCGCCGCCAACAGCGCGTCTTTGTACTCCGTCGCGCGCGGATCGAGTTGTAGCGTCTCGGGACGTGACGACTCCGAGCCCAGAGCGATGTCGCCGGCTGCAGGAGCGACAGACTGCGGCACCGACGCCGCGTCGGTGCCGGTCGTCGTACACCCTGTTGCGACCAGGGCACTCATGCCACAGGCGAGTGCTATCCGAGAAACTCGGGTCGTTCCAGGCACAACGATTTCGCGCTCCTCTCCGATACCCCGACATAAACGTACGCGTCGATTATCACGCGCAGGTTCCGGTTCGACGCCCGTTCGCGCTTGAGGACGCGCGATCTGTTTCGGTGCTGTCGGCTTCGGCGAGCTGGCTCAGAATCGACGGGAGTGGCTGGGAGTGCACGACGCCGAGTCGCTGGGTCGCCCTTGTCAGCGCTACGTAGAGGTCGTTCGTTCCTTTCGGTGACTCGGCGAGAATCTGTTGCGGCTCGACGATGATGACGGCGTCGAACTCCAGACCCTTGGCTTCGCGAACAGTGAGGACGCTGATCGAATCGCTCCGCAGATCGACCAGCGACGCGCTCATGTCACGCGCGGCGATTACTGCCGTCTGGCCGGGACCCGTCTCGAGGCCCACCTGTCGTCGGACCTCGCCGGCGATCGAATCGGCAGCGACTCGCTGCGACCACGGCGGTGTACCCGATTCGCGAACCGATCGAGGCAGCGTCGCGTTTGGATCGATCGCTCGCAGCACATCCCGGGCGACGTCCATGATCTCCGACGGCGTCCGGTAGTTGACGGTCAACTCGGTGAGCTTCCAGCGGCGTGCGACGTAGGGTTCGAGAATCTGCTGCCACGACGACGTTCCGGCGGGATCGCCGGTCTGCGCGACATCGCCGACGACGGTGATCCAGCGGTTGGGGATGCGGCGCATGATCATTCGCCACGCCATCTCGGAAAGCTCCTGCGCCTCGTCGACGATCACATGACCGTAGGTCCAGGTGCGGTCGCCCGCAGCACGTTCGGCCGTGGTGAGGCGAGTACCGACGTCCTGTCGCTCGGCAAGTTGGGTGGCGTCGATCAGGTCGTACGCCATCAGGATTTCGGGGTCGATCTCGTCCTCGAGGTCCTGCGGCGCCGATCCCGTCAAGATGTCGAGCGCACCCTGCGCATCGGCAATCTGCGCACGCCAACGGCGCTGCGCCCGTTCGCGCTCTTCGGCGTCGTCGACCCCGAGGAGCTCGGCCAGTTCGTCGAGCAGCGGTGCATCCGCGGCGCTGAAACCCATTCCGGGTGACCGCTCGAGAGCTTCGCGATCTGCTGGCGACAGCGACCTCGCAGCGGCGTCGAGACGGTCGCGCGACGCCAACAGCTCGAGCAGCACTTCCTGAGGCGACAGTTCGGGCCACAGCCGGCCGATCTCGCGCATCACATTCGGATCCGAGCGCAATTCGTCTTTGATATCGGCGATGTCGTCGCGGCTGAGCAGGTTCGCGCCACCGACGACGTTGGTGCCGATGGATTCGGCAACCTGGTCTGCCAGCGCCTCGATCACGCCTGACACAAAGATCGGCCGAGCAAGGTTGTGCGGACGCCGCGACGATCGAGCGCGTCCTCGCGCACGAGTGACGGCTTTGCGATCGAGTGTCAGCCGGTGCGACTCGAAATGCACCGAGATCGGCTCGTCAGGGATCTCCTGCCGATCGCGGACGGCGTTCTTGAGGACCTCGACCATGTCGAGTGAGCCCTTCAGCTCGCCGGCGCGCAACGCATCGGCGCGGGTCGCCTTCACGCCTGGATAGAGATCCCCGACGGTCGACAACAAAACGCCGGTCTCGCCGAGCGAGGGCAACACCTGGCCGATGTAGTCGAGGAAGGTCGCGTTCGGCCCGATAATCAGCACACCGGCCTTGGCCAGCTGCTGACGGTATGTGTAGAGCAGGTAGGCAGCGCGGTGCAGTGCCACGGCGGTCTTTCCAGTACCAGGTCCGCCCTGGACGACGAGCACACTCTTGTGCTCGGACCGGATGATCGCGTCCTGCTCGCTTTGGATCGTCTCCACGATGTCGATCATGTGACCGGTCCGTGCAGCGTTCAGCGCGGCCAGCAACGCGCTTTCGGTACCGACACCGCCGCCGCCTTCGATGAGGCCCGCTTCGCTTGCGGCATCGAGATCCAGGTACTCGTCGTTGACCGCGGTCACTCGACGGCTCCGGGAGCGAATGTGGCGCCGCCGCGTGACACCGTCCGGCGTGGCCGTCGTCGCCAGGTAGAACGGTCTGGCAAGCGGCGCACGCCAATCGAGCAATAACGTCTCGAAGTCGTTGGACTCGTCGAGGATGCCGATGCGGCCGACGTAGCGCTGCTCGGTGCCCGGTTGATTGCTATCGACAAGGTCGATCCGGCCGAAGCACAAGCCGTTCTCGGCAGCGTCGTATTTTGCGAGATCCTCCGAGTACATCTGGCTGAACGACTCACGTTCGCTGCGCGCCTGCGGAGTGCCGCCGGTGTCGAGCAGCACCTTGCTCAGCCTCGTCGAGGCATAGCTGCGCATGCTGTCGAGGTGGTCGTACAGCACCGATACATATGCCTGCTCGCGGTCGAGGTCGGCATGACGTGCCGGTACCTCGGGTTTGCGCTCCTGGCCGTTCTCCGGCAACAGATCTCCTCGAACGTTGGGCGCGACATTGTCGTCGCGAAAACAGCCTCCGGGAGTCTAGTGCGATATTCGAGGTGCCGCTGACTTGGCCGGTCAGGGCGGTGATGCGCTACGCGCCTGTGCGCGTTTTACCCGAGCAGGCGGGGGTAAAACGCGCACAGGCAGCGAAGCTGCAGTCAGCGGTTGATGCGCGTTCGGACAGCGTCGGATACTCGATCTGCCAGTTCAGGTCCGCGTTCGCGTGCGATATCGG